>JAMOLY010000112.1 GCA_027068835.1 Thiomicrorhabdus sp.
AAACATTCACCAATGCCGTAATTCGTGAGGTAAACGCACAAATGGAACATTGTGTATTTATTTTATGGGGCGCCTATGCGCAAAAGAAAGGCAAACTGATTGACCGAGAAAAACACCTTGTAATTGAAAGCCCACACCCTTCCCCACTCTCAGCCTACCGTGGTTTTTTTGGCAGTCAGCCTTTTTCAAAAACCAACCAATACCTTAAACAGCATGGAAAATTGGAGATTAACTGGCAGGTTTAACCCAGATCCACACTTAGAAACGTATTTTCTATGTGCAGATTTGGGTTAACACCTTATAATATCTGAATTAAACCTTTCCGCCCACGCCTTTAAACTTTTCAACAAACGCGGCAATCTTTTGGAAAACACCTTGTTTTTTGGTTAAGTATTGCGGATTAAGCGGGCTCATTTTGGGAAGGATTGCATTCAGTTCTGTGCCATTTTCACTGGCATACTCTCGTTTTAACGACGCTGTGATATAACGCCGAGCCGAATCACTATTCAGGTTTTCAGTACAAATTAAGGCTTCGGCCTCTCGTTGTTGTTCAGCTTGCGCAAAGGTAAAAAATGCATCAATAATGCTGGATTTATCGAGAATATCATCCAAATTTGTTTGGTTAATAAAATCAACCAACAAACTCTCTTTTGCACGATTGCCAAGACTGGCACGAATTAAACGGCGAGCTTCTTCAACCAGTGCGGTTTTATCTTTTAGCTTTTTATTATGTTCAAAAATCAATTCCAGAATGTAATCCAAATTAATCTCTTGCGATTTAAGCAGATCCACCTCAAACACCACATCTTCCCAATCAATCGTTGATTGGCCTGCTTCGTTGGCAGATTTTTCACGGCGAATCCAATCTCGAATATCGTTATAGGTTGAACGGTAATCTTGAATCGTGCGCTCAGCAGGGACTTTAATCGTTTGCATGGTTTGCAAATCGTCATCGCTTAAATAGTGTTTGGCTTTAAATTCTTCTATCGCCTCCGAATCGCTCATATCCAAGTTTTGTAACGCTTTTAAGCCTGCAAATTCATCGTAATTTTGTAGCACATTCTCTACACGCAAGTATTCACCAAACAGTTTCGCAAATGCTTTTTTATCTTTCTCTTTAACAATTTCATCAGGGCTGGGAAAGCGTTGTTGTAACTCCGTTACCACGTCCAAATAACCACGTCGAGCCTCACCTGTTGCTATATCAGTAAATCCATCCATATATTCTTTATAGCTTTTTTCCAGCACCACATTTTTGGTGTTCTTGTCGCCAAATAAGGTAATGGCATCCACAGTGGCTTTCTCTAAATCGCGAAAGGTGACAATATTGCCAAACGTCTTGGTGGCATCATAAATACGGTTGGTGCGTGAATAAGCTTGCATTAATCCGTGAAAGCGCAAGTTTTTATCCACAAATAAGGTGTTCAGAGTGGGCGCATCAAAGCCCGTTAAAAACATTCCCACCACAATCAGCAAATCAATTTCTTGGTTTTTTACCCGTTTGGCAAGGTCGCGATAATAGTTTTGAAACCCATTGCTATCAACGCCGTAATTGCTTTTAAACATCGCGTTATAGTCATTAATGGCCGCGCCTAAAAACTCTTTTGCACTGCTCTCCATTGCGCTAACTTCAAAGCTTTCATCAGGAATCTCTCCTATGGCATCCTGAGCCTCATTGGCGGAAAAAGAGAAAATAGTGGCGATATTAAGCGGTTTATGATGCTCTTTTTGTAACTGCTTAAATGTGTCATAGTACAGCTTAGCCGCATCCACACTGCTTACGGCAAACATGGCATTAAAACCTTTACCGCCCGCTTGCAGGCGATGGGTTTTTTGCTTAAAGTTATTTAAAATATACTGCGAAATCTCTTTAATACGGTCAGGATGCAATAACGCCTGTTTGTTTTCCGCCGCCGTGAGTTTTTTCTCATCAAGTTCGGTTTCAAACGCCTTAAATTGTGGGCGCACATCGTTGTAGTCCACTTTAAATTTCAATACTTTTTCATCACGAATGGCATCGGTAATAACATAAGCGTGCAGTTCACGCCCAAACACGCTGGCGGTGATTTCTGAACCCAAAGAATTTTCGGGAAAAATAGGCGTGCCCGTAAAACCAAATTGATAGAATTTTTTAAATTTTTTCTTTAAGTTCTTTTGTGCTTCACCAAACTGACTGCGATGCGCCTCATCAAAAATAAACACCACTTGTTTATGGTAAATGGACAAGTCACTTTCACTTTTCATTAAGTTATTCAGCTTTTGAATGGTGGTCACAATAATTTTATTGTCCTCTTTATCCAAATTACGCTTAAGTCCTGCCGTACTGTCCGAGCCATTCACACTGTCGGGCGAAAAGCGTTGGTACTCTTTCATGGTTTGATAATCTAAATCTTTACGATCCACCACAAAAAATACCTTATCAATAAAATCCAACTCCGTTGCCAAGCGAGCCGCTTTAAAGCTGGTTAAAGTTTTACCCGACCCCGTGGTATGCCAAATAAAGCCGCCACTTTCAGGCTTGCTCCAGTTTTTAGCTTGATAAGCACTGTTGATCTTCCACAAAATGCGCTCAGTCGCGGCAATTTGATAAGGGCGCATCACCAATAACGTATCGTTCACATCAAATACCGAGTAGTGCAACAACACATTTAACAGCGTATTTTTTTGAAAAAAGGTGGTGGTAAAATCTTTTAAGTCTTTAATTAGGCTGTTGTCAGATTTGGCCCAATTCATAGTGAAATCAAAACTGTTTTTATCGCGCTGGGTGGTGTTGGCAAAGTAACGGCTGTCGGTACCGTTTGAAATCACAAAAAGCTGCAAATACTTAAACAGGGAGTGCTCACTATTAAAGCTCTCTTTGCTGTAGCGGTGTACTTGGTTAAAAGCCTCACGAATCGCCACCCCCCGTTTTTTTAGCTCAACCTGCACCAATGGCAAACCATTTACCAAAATGGTCACATCATAGCGATTGGCATGTGTGCCTGTTTGTTCAAACTGTTTAATCACCTGTACTTTATTGTGGGTAACGTTCTTTTTATCCAACAAGTAAATGTTTTGAATGTGCCCATCATCAAACACAAAATCATGAATATAATCGTTATGAATTTTACGGGTTTTATCCGTTCGATTATCGCTGGGTTTATCTAAATACTCCTCAACAAAACGCAACCACTCCCCTTCAGAAAACTGCATATTATTTAGAGATTGTAATTGCACACGCACATTAGCAAGCATTTTTTCAGGCGTAGTTAACTCAGGCAGATACTCATACCCCTGGTTTTTTAAATCGATAATCAACTCACGCTCTAAATCGTATTCGCTTTGATAAGATTCACTGATTTGTGGACACTTGGTGTATTTATCCAAAACAATAAAGTTGTTTGATTCAGCGATGGCTTTATACTCAATCATTCACTTGGCTCCAAATATTCATTTTTAGTAAGCTCATGCAATTTTTTCTGAAGTTGTTTTTTATCCGGTAGCTGTAATTCATATTGCGCCACCATGGTGGGCGACAAGTTGCGCGACAGTGCGTATTCTACAACTTCATCATCTTTATCTCTGCAAAGTAATACACCAATACTTGGGTTCTCATGCGGTTTTTTAACATCACGATCCAACGCTTCAAGGTAAAAATTAAGCTGTCCCAAATGCTCGGGGCTAAATTTACCAATTTTTAATTCAAATGCCACTAAAGCCGATAAGCCACGATGAAAAAAGAGCAGATCAATAAAAAAATCCTGATTGCCTACTTGCAGGCGATATTCTTCGCCCACAAAAATAAAATCCCCCCCCAGTTCAAGAATAAATCGCTTCATATTCTCAATTAAGGCTTTTTGCAAATGGCTTTCAGCATGCTGCTTTGGCAAGCCTAAAAACTCCAATACATAATTATCTTTTAATGTGTTGTGAATGTTTGGGTGCAATTCTCTCAGCACTGCTGAGAGTTTTTGATTGCCAAGCTCTGCACGTTCAAAGTGAGAGGCACTAATTTGACGGTCTAGCTCTCTGGATGAATACCCTTCCTTGATGGATAATTTTAAATAATACTCCCGCTCATCTGCGGACTTACAACGTGAAAAAATAATGGTGTTGTGTGTCCAAGGCAATTCTCTCACCAGTGGTGAGAGTTTTTGGTCACTATGGTAGGTTTCAAAAAACTGCTTCATTCGCCATAGGTTTTTATCGCTAAAGCCTTTAATTTCAGGGGCTTGTTGTGCAATGTAAAGCGCTAACTCTTTCACAACCGCCTTCCCCCATGCCTGTGAGTTTACTTTATGGCTAATGAACTCGCCAATGTGCCAATACAGGTCAATTAAAGCCGTGTTGATCTGAGTAAACACTTTTTGACGCGAGAGTTGGATCTGTTTTAGTACATCAGCAAACGCTTGTTGATTATGCAAAACAGGTTTAGTCATGTTGTTCTCCCTCCTGCCAAAAGCCATAGTTGTTTACCAAATTATCCAGCAATAATTTAACCATTCGTTTTTCTTGTTCATTTGGCTCGGAAAATTCTTCACTCGATAGTGTGCGATGACTACTAAATTGAATGATACGATTTAAATACCCCTGCTTATCACCTGGCGCCGAGTCCAATAATGTTGACCACTCGGGATAACCCAAAAAGCTCGCGGTTTTTTCATACAGATTACGCAATAACATAAAGTGATAGCGCTCTATTTGATTGTGCTCTATACCATGTTCTAAAACTTGCTTTAAGTACAGATGATAAGAAAATCTCTTGTTTGAATCACCATATTTTACATTTAGGTTAAATGAACCATCCTCAAACTTTTCCAAAAGATAACAACCTTCCTTTTTACCTTTTTTATTTAAGCCAAGCTCATTATGAAGTACGTTATAAAAAAGAGGATTATGCGTTGAAATGATAAACTTAACTCCTTTGCCGTTAGTGAAATCGCTAAACTTGATTAACATCGCCAAATTAAACGCTAATTCAATCAAATGGGTTTCATCCAGCGAGCTAACGGGGTCATCAATAAATACATATTCCAGTTGATCAAACTGATCCGTGTCTCGATCACTGACCTCAGGTTCATCAAGAATCGTAACCACCTGCTCCAGTAGGGTATAAAAAATGCTCCAGATAAAGTTGCTCTCTTCACCTTTTGAGATTTTTATATTGCCTGAATGCTCATCCGTACCACGCTCTAGCGAGAACGTCACCTCCGTAAAACCTTCATTAAATTTTGGCGTAAGTTTATCATTTGCGTAGCGTTGAAAATTTACAATGATATTTCCATCTTGCCCTTGATCTTTAAGCACCCACTGCGTGAAAGAATTAGGCTGTATTTCTAACTTCGGCTCGGCATCAAACTCTAAGTCATTATCCCAAGAAAACAGATCTTCCGTAAATGCATTGTAATAAAGGATTTTTGTGCGTGCTAACTCGGTTTGCTCTACCCCTTCATCACTGTCAGTTCTTGGTGCAATTAACTGTTTAAATTCGCGTGAAAGCCGAGTTTTTCCCGTGCCGTTGAACGCATAAATCAATTGAATTTTTTTATTGGAATCTTTGAGCTGCTGTGCAATGTCCGTTAACGACTTCCCCATACTATGCTTCTACTTTAGGTTTAGGAAAACTCAACAGCAAATCACGGTAATAGTCGTATTGCTTTTGACGTAATTCAATTTCACGCGGCAGACCTTCGGTGATGGAATGAGTTAGTGCGTCGAATTTATCGAGGATGGCAACGATGCGGGCTTGTTCTTCAGGTGAAGGTAAAGGGATTTTAATTTCATTTAAAATGGCTTGCGTCAAGCTTGGTCTGCCAGATCCAGTATCCAAATTCATTAAATTTATTGTTTTCATATAGTAATAAAAAAACTTCGGTATTACCTGGTTAGTATCGATCTCGGTATAATAAATCGTATCAACATTCCAAAATGGTGATTCAACATAAAAAATATTTTTTATTGAGCCTTTTCTTGGGATCAGTACTGTTGGCTTATCATAAGAAAATGTGTCGACATAAGTCATAACGCCACCAGAACCATAAACAGGAATATCACCAACGCCTAATTTTTTCCAATCTTTACCGTGTTTTATTTTTGCAATCATTTGCAAAGCCTTCCACTCGACCAGCCCCTCTTCAAAGCTTAATAATTGGTCGCGATAGTAGTGGTATTGTTTTTTTCGGGCGGTAAGCTCGGCGGTAAGCTCGGCGGTAAGCTCGGTAAATGTGTCCAAAATACGGACTATTTCCGTTTGGATATTGAGGGGGGGGATGGGGATTTGGATCTTCCTTAAATTGTCATTATAAAGACGTTTAATTGTGCCACCTTCAGCAATATTCCAGTTTATGATTTGGTAAAGATAAAATAAGTACTTATTTAATACTTGGCTTTCATTGTTTTCAATCCAAACTATATTACTATCCTGAAAATAAGCATCTTGCCCATCAAATATAACTGTTCTGCCGATAGTACCACTTGCAGAAATTAGCACCTCACCAATTTTAGGATAATTAAATCTAACTGTGTATTCATTAAATACCTCTTGTGAAATATAAGCATTAGCTTTTTTTCCAAAAGTTCCAATTTTATAAAATGGAATATCACCTGTTTCAGAGGTTTGTTTTTTTAAAATCCGCTTACACATACAAACTTTACCAACCTCCCCCAAAGCCTTCCATTCAACCTCAACCCCTTCAAGCAGTTTCTCCATATAATTGGTAACGCTCATTATGGCTCCCCCTTGTTTAGCAGCCTTTGTTTTGCTCGGTTAATTGACTGGTATAGTTTGGCCACAAGCAGTTTAAAGTCGGGGAACTGAACCCTGTAAATCAAAGCCAGATCATATCTCCAAGGCAATTGTCCAACAGCTTGTTGGGCACTGTGAATTCTGCTTTTTAGCTCTGCTAACCCGTCTGCATACCCTTGCAGAGGCTGAATCAGAGAGATAATAGGCTTATCGTTCATATTCCACTTCTCTCTATCTCATTCACAATGACATCAATCTCACTGCGCAATGTATCAATCTTGGCTACGGTAGTTTTAAGCTCGGCATTGAGTTGAGTAATATCAATTACTTCGCGAATGTCTTCGGTTTCTATGTAGGCACTAACGGATAGATTGTAGTCGTTTTGGGCGATGGCATCGTAGGTTACCGATTGGGCAAAATATTCATTCTCTTTTTTATCATCAAATACTTGCATGATTTGTTTGATGTGTTCATCGGTTAATACGTTGGTATTGGTTTGCGACTTAAATAATTGACTGGCGTCTATAAACTGGGTGTTAGTATCCATTTTGTGTTTGGAGAGTACCAGAATATTAACGGCGATTGAGGTGCCATAAAACAGGTTGGGCGCAAGCGAAATAACGGTTTCAATATAATTATTATCTATTAAATATTTTCGAATTTTTTGCTCGGCACCGCCACGGTAAAAAATACCGGGAAAGCAGACAATGGCTGCACGTCCTTTGCTCGATAAATAACTCAGAGCATGCAGTACAAAGGCAAAATCGGCTTTGGATTTGGGGGCTAATACGCCTGCGGGGGCAAAGCGTTCATCGTTAATTAGGGTAGGATCGTCTTTGCCTATCCATTTTACTGAATAGGGTGGATTGGAGACAATGGCATCAAAGGGTTTGTCTTCTCCAAAATGGGGGTCTAGCAGGGTATTACCAAGTGCCATATTGAATTTATCGTAGTTAATGTTATGCAAAAACATGTTCATACGTGCAAGGTTGTAGGTGGTGTGGTTGATCTCCTGCCCCCAAAACCCATCTTCAATAATATGGTTATCAAAGTGTTTTTTAGCTTGCAACAGTAACGACCCTGAACCGCAAGCGGGGTCGTAAATTTTATTGACCTTATCTTGCTTGTGCATGGCAAGCTGTGCAATAAGCTTGGAAACACTTTGCGGGGTAAAAAACTCCCCCCCTGATTTACCTGCATTGGCGGCGTAGTTGGAAATTAAAAATTCGTAGGCATCGCCAAATAGGTCAATTTGATTGTCTTCAAACTCACCAAATGTAAGCCCTTCTACACCTTTTAATACAGCGGCCAAACGGCTATTTTTATCAACTACGGTATTGCCCAAGCGGTTACTGGTGGTATCAAAGTCGGCAAATAAACCTTTAATATCAGGTTCGGATGGGTAGCCATTAGCGGAGCTTTCGATGGAAGAAAATATGGTAGCTAAATTGGTGTTTAGATTTTCGTTATCATTGGCGTTAGCAGCAATACTTGTAAATAGCTGACTGGGGTAGATAAAATACCCTTTGGTTTTAATGGCGTCATCTTTGATTTCAGGGGTGATAACCTCATCATTCAGCTCGGCATAGTGAATACTTTCATCACCGCCTTCAATGTAGCTGGCAAAATTTTCGCTAATAAAGCGATAAAATAACGTACCTAATACATACTGTTTAAAATCCCAACCATCGACGGAGCCTCGAACATCGTTGGCAATTTGCCAAATTTGGCGTTGTAGTTCGGCACGTTGTTGGGTACTTGTCATTCTGGAATTCCTGTTGGTAACGGTTGTGAATTGGCATTGTTAAAAATGAAAAAACATTGTATTGTTTGATGTTATTGGTTTAGGGGAAGGGAATTTGGAGTATTCTTCACAATGATTAGTGGAACATTCTCTCAACACCGACTATCCGTTTCAACCGCAACGGTAATGGCTTTACCACTTTCATTTGGAAAATTAGTAAACATCGCCTCAAGCATCTCGTTAAAAACCTCGAGCATCACGGAACAGTTGCCCACACTTTTGGCGCGAATTTCGTACATTTTTTCGGGGTTATCCTGCTTAAAGCTCTCTGTTTTCACAATATCCATGGCGATAGCACGAGTATACCTTGTAACGGTACGCGTGGAGGTTCCCACCACGCCATAAACAGGCATGGTGTACTCAAATCCTGAATAGCGAGTCTTTTTACCATCGACATAGATCGTGCCAGATCGATACTCCGTTCCCCCGCCAACCTGACCAACGATGGGCGAGGAAACAATCGATGACTTTCCTTGATCAATACCGTAAGAGACCAGCGCAATGTAATCGGATGCTTCGATGTTCTGTGCGATGGTGTACCCTTTTGCTTTGAGTTTTTCATTAAATTTAGACTGATAATGCTTAAACGCCAAGGAGTTATTGGTTTGATGATCTGGTGACACCACAATAATGGCACCACGTTGTTGATGGTCTGGCGCGTAAAAAGTCGTCGTTGTGGTACGGATTTTAGTGGCACAGCCCGAAAATACAGACACCATAACCAGCATTAAAATTATTTTAATCATCATAACCTCTCTTCTATTTGGCGGCTTCTTTCATATGAGACGTAAACCATGCTTCCACTTTTTGATTAATTTCAGATGAAGACATGCCCGACACATCAAGGGGGGGGGAAATATAAATATCAATCACGCCTGGACGTTTAATAAAACTATTCTTAGCCCAACAATGCCCCGCATTGTGCGCCACCAAATACACAGGCGCATTGGCCTTGGTGGCAAGCAGTGCTCCGCCACCATGAATTTTTCCGAGTTGATTTGAAGGCATGCGCGTACCCTCTGGAAAAATCACCACCCAATCGCCATTATTCAAGCGTTCTTTTCCCTCGGACACCAGTTGCATCAACGCTTTTCGACCCGCACTTCGATCAATAGCAATGGGGTTTAACAACGCCATTCCCCAACCAAAAAAAGGAATCTTAAGCAGTTCTTTTTTTAACACATACGCCTGACGCGGAAAAATCTCTTGCAACGCCAAGGTCTCCCAAGCGGATTCATGCCTCGATAAAATCAGCCCCGCTTGCTCCGTATTAATATGCTCTCTGCCATGCACTTGATAACGTATACCGCATGTCCAACGTAACCACAACAAACAAAATCGTGCCCAATAATGCATAAAATGATAACGCGTTTTAAGCGAACAAAATCGAGTACCTTGCCCAACCAACGAAAACAAAACCAATGACACACTCTGCCCCGTAACAAACAAGACCGAACGTAAAAACCAAATCACTTTCATTTTAAAATGGCCTCCACGGCTGCATGTAAATTTAAGTAGACAGGTACACCTGTCAGCACGGCATCTTGCGTAGCCAAGGTTTTCACCCCTTTGCCTGTTTGCACCAAATAAGGCTTCATGTTTTTAGATTGCGCCACTCGAATGTCAGCCAACGTATCCCCCACCATCGGAGCACCCGATAAACAAAGCCCAAAACGTTGTTCAATCGCTGTTAACATGCCCATACTCGGTTTACGTGCGGGGGAATTATCCTCATTAAGATAAGGCGCATAACTAATCCAATCAATACGCTCTGGCACAAGCAATTGTTGCAATTTTAGATGCATTTCACTCAACTGTTTGCGACCATAGTAGCCTCGTTTAATGCCTGACTGATTGGTTGCAATCGCAACAATCCATCCTGCTTGCTTAAGCGCCTTAATCGCCTCAATACTGCCCACTTCAGGCAACCACTCATCGGCCGACTTAATGTACGCATCAGAGTCAATATTGATCACACCATCTCGGTCTAATACAATAATTTTTTTAATTTTCATAAAAAACCACTCGATTCACATTCGAAAAGCCATTAACCATCGCGTTATACTAGCACAAGCCCGCAACCCCTTGCGTTTCTATCAAAACCCTAACCCATACTCTTTTTGAGGACGTACAGCTAATATGGTCGCCGCTTTTCCATCAAAATGATACAGGGCAAGATACCCGCTGCTTCCAAAATCAATTGACCATTCTCGAAACTCAGGCTTCATCTCTTCAACAGGACGACCTGTAATCCCCCATTTATAACCGAAGTTAAAAGTAGAAGATTAAACCTTTTCCAGCTTGTATCTTGGTGGCACACCACCAATCGCTGAATGAGGTCGTTCGTTATTGTAAGTCCATAACCATTTTGTTGCTTGGTTTTGAGCTTGTTCAATGTCTTTAAAGATGTTTAACTCAAGCCATTCATGCCTAACTGTACGATTATATCTTTCGATATAGGCATTCTGCGTTGGTTTTCCTGGCTGAATGTACATCAGGGTAATGTGATGTTTATTTGCCCAGTCAACCAGCGTTTGACTGATGTATT
>JAMOLY010000113.1 GCA_027068835.1 Thiomicrorhabdus sp.
TATTTTATACCAATCCTGCCCTCCCATCCGACAAACCACATGCGCACAAACACCCTCATCCACGCCCGCTGAATCATTCCGGTGGAACCCGCCGGCCATGTGCTGGAGAACCACTCCCTGGCGGTGAGCGATAGTCGCCCCGTAAAGTGACATGGCATAGCGCTCCCGCAATTTCTATTCGTAACGGCCTGACCACGCTCTCATGCCTGCAACACCTGAATGCAAAAAGCAAGACCTGATGCTGTTATATGCCGAGTTCATCTGGCCGTAACAGTTTTTGATTTATGTGGAAACATGGAGTGGAGCGGAAGCCACATGAGGCGAAAATTGTTACGGGTCAGCTGCAACGTTTTGTTATGCGTTTTTTAATTTGAAACAACAAACATATTATAATCGTAAAATATGCGATGATAAAAAAAATTAAGATTGTAACTAAAAGCATTTTTCCTCTGCCTGCCATCTGATTGCCAGAGTATGATAAATAGCTAAATATTTCCCGTATATCGAGCAATGAAGCTATAT
Source organism: Thiomicrorhabdus sp. (assembly GCA_027068835.1). Lineage (GTDB taxonomy): Bacteria > Pseudomonadota > Gammaproteobacteria > Thiomicrospirales > Thiomicrospiraceae > Thiomicrorhabdus. The sequence continues at coordinate 523 of JAMOLY010000113.1, forward strand.
TTGCTTTACTTAAATACAAAAGGCCAAATATTGCTGGAATTATAACAAGTATTGTTACAAATATTTTTGTATGTTTATACCGGTGTGACCATATAGCACCAAAGGCAATGAAAGAGAAAAAAATACAAATGAAATAAAATATTATATTTTCAATCATAGTAATTCTTTCAGTTTATTCACGTAAATTACTCATTAAGATTAGTGCTGTTTTTTGTATTTATTTACGCAGTCACGGTAGGAACGCTGATTACTCAGCATCTCCAGCACAGATCCCCGCATGAAGTTTTCCCTCACAGGGCTCCTCGGTTGTACTCGCCGTAAGCCCCACTCTCATACGCCTGGATGCAAAAAGCAAGGCCTGACCCTGTTCTCGCTGTTCTCGCTGTTCTCGCTGTTCTCGCTGTTCTCGCTGTTCTCGCTGTTCTCGCTGTTCTCGCTGTTCTCGCTGTTCTCGCTGTTCTCGCTGTTCTCGTGTGACCCTGTTCTCGTGACCCTGTTCTGCGCTTTACCACTTCTTGTCACAAACGAACTTTTCCTTGCATCGCGGGGCGAACCATATATGACCCTGTTCTGTTTTATGTTTATTTCCCATGACTATATCTCGTTAATCATATCTTGAATGATATCAGATTCCGGGTATCCATCTGACCATGACCATCCCGTGAAAATCTGCCATATAAATTGGCTAATCATTTTAACATCTTTATACTCAAGCGTTGAGTTCTTTAAACGATAAACAGTGCGCTTAAGCTCATTGAGAAACTCAAATACTTTTTTATCTTTGAACTCGATATTATTTAATACATAATCTGTTTCATTAACAAAAAGCTCCAACTCCATGAGAATGTCTTTAAGATGTTGCTCCTCGAGACCATTAATGACGACATGCCATCGATTTTGAGACTGAGATACCTGTTCCTCGAAATACCGTTTGAATTCCGACTGAATGTTAAGCTTGTTTAGTAACTTGCTGTTGTATGACTGATTGCATGCTGATAAAAATACAATAATCATGCCTTTTTTAAACGCGGAATATTGTTTTTTATAATTATACTTTATCAGGTTTCTCTTTCTTTTAGCGGGCAACCATACTACTAGCAGATAAAATATAACGCTTACAATAAAGCTGAGCGATATATTAGAAATGATTTCGTTCCCAACATCAAAACGTATCAACCACGATTCAAATAGAGTATCTTGAAAAATAGGTAGTAAGGTATCATCGCTAGTCTTCAGGATTAAAAAGCCAGAAATAAAGCTTAATGCCCACATTGGCAGTGAATGATATTTACCCATCAGATTTCACGATTTCAAAACATAATGCCAAAGCTCAGCCGCCCGCGGAGCGGTTTTTGTGGCAAAATGGAGCGAAGCGACCGCCTCAAAAAAGCGCGTAGCTTTGTGGGTCGGCTGGAGCTTATTTATAGATAGTCCGTCCTGCCTGTTCATGGCTATTTGTCCTAAGCTGTTCAAGTGGGACAGGCACCCGCCGGGGACGACTATGGAGCGCCAGGCACCAGCGGGACAGAGTGTCAAGTCTTGTTATTTGCATTCACTATCCTGCTGACGCAAGAAATAGTGCAAGTGAAAATGCTCTCCTATTGCTTTCATGCTGTAAGCCCCTCTCTCATATGCCTTGATAATGGCTGTGCGGAACGTATCAACCTAATTTGAATCACTCGCATACTGCTGCCGGCACGTCGAGAAACAACTGCCGATCACCATCATCCAGATAGATATCTTCCCGCCTGTCGCCTCGCGAAGTAACATGGTATAGCGCTCCTGCAAATTCTAAGGCGCCTCTA
>JAMOLY010000114.1 GCA_027068835.1 Thiomicrorhabdus sp.
CTTCTCCAGTTCCAGAGCCTAGTTCAATTGCCTTAATGTTAGGTGGTTTAGGTTTGGTTGGATTTATGGCGGCACGTCGTAAAAAAGCTTAATTTAGCTTATGTTTATATAGACTCCTTGCGAGTGTATTGAACCAAAAAAAGGCGCAATTTTATTGCGCCTTTTTTTGGTTCTTATTTTGTGTTAAATCGGCGTAAGGTTTTCTAAAGACCAGCGTGGGGTGGCTGCAAAGTTAAGATCGTTTTGTTGCCCCGCGAGTAATCTTTGTGCGCCCGCGTAGGCGATCATTGCGCCATTGTCGGTGCAGAACTGCAAGCGGGGGTAAAAGATTTTACCGCCGCGTTTGTTCATAAGCTGCGATAGTTTTTCTCGAATACTTCGATTGGCACTTACGCCCCCTGCAATAACGATGCAGTTCAATTTTTCTTGCTCTAATGCACGTTTACATTTTATGGTAAGTGTTTCGGCAACGGCAATTTCAAAGGCGCGGCAAATATCGGCTTTGGTTTGTTCGGTGGCATCGTTCTCTTTAATGGCTTTTAACCAAGTGTTGCGTGTATAGGTTTTTAAACCACTAAAGCTCATATCCAGCCCTGGACGATCAACCATTGGGCGGGGAAATTTATAACGGTTTGCACGACCTTTTAGGGCAAAATTGGATACATTTGGTCCGCCTGGATAGCCAAGATCGAGTAATTTAGCTGTTTTATCAAAAGCTTCGCCCGCAGCATCATCAAGCGTGTCACCCAATACTTTATATTGACCAATGCCATCCACGCGTACAATCATACTGTGTCCACCAGAGACGAGTAGGCAAATAAAAGGAAAATTAGGTTGGTTTTCTTCCAGCATGGGAGCGAGCAGGTGGCCTTCCATGTGATGTACGCCTATGGCGGGAATATTGAGTGCATAGGCAAGGCTGCGAGCAACGGAGGTGCCTGCAAGCAACGCGCCCATTAACCCAGGTCCTTTTGTGTAGGCAATGCCTTGAAGTTGAGTGCGTTTAATGTTGGCTTCGTTTAGTGTTTGTTGAATTAATGGAGTGAGTTTACGAATGTGATCTCTGGATGCAAGCTCTGGAACCACGCCTCCGTATTGAGCATGAAGCGCTACTTGAGTGTAAAGAGTATCGGCAATTAGCCCTTTATGGGTGTCGTACAGCGCGATACCTGTTTCATCACAAGAGCTCTCTATTCCTAATACCAGCATTTTATTATCCCTGCTAAATTTAAACGTGGCTAAATTTTAACAAAAACCCTGCTTTATTTTGAACAAAATATTTGCAATATTAGGTTTAGGAATTTATAATCCCTCGTTTCCGCTGCCTTCCATTTCTTGCGTGGTAGGTATGAACCGAATAGATAAATTTTAAGGTAATGAATATATGCCAAGCGTAAAGATTAGAGATACAGAACCATTTGACGTTGCATTGCGTCGTTTTAAGCGTGCTTGTGAAAAAGCAGGCGTGTTAACTGAAACACGTAAGCGTGAGTATTATGAGAAGCCTACTTGGGCTAAAAAACGTATGAAAGCGGCGGCTGTTAAGCGTTTAGCAAAGCGTTTGTCTCGTGAAAACCGTCGTACGACTCGTATGTATTAAGTTTGGATTGGAAGCTACGTGTCTAATACAGCCAGTACAACATTAAAAGAACACCTTACCACTGAAATGAAAGTCAGTATGAGGGCGAAAGATAAACAACGTTTGGTTGTGATTCGTTCGTTACTGGCCGCCATTAAACAAGTTGAGATTGATAGTCAGATAACCTTGGATGAAACGGCGACATTGGCAATTTTTGATAAAGCCATGAAGCAGCGTCGTGATTCTTATCAGCAATTTTTGGACGCAGAACGTCCTGATTTGGCTGATCAAGAAGCCTATGAAATGACGGTTATTCAAGACTTTATGCCTGAGGCTTTAATGGAGGATGAAATCAATGTCTTGATTGATTCTGCTATGACAGATTCTGGCGCGACCACCATGCAGGACATGGGCAAAGTAATGGGCTTGTTAAAGCCTAAAATGCAAGGTCGTGCTGATATGGCAGTGGTCAGTAAGTTGATTAAAGCAAGGCTAGGGTAATTTGATAATGCTCGTTTTGCTGTAAATTTTTATTGATGTAATCGCTCTAGTAGATTCAGCTTTAAATAAACCCGCTAATAAGTAACGGTATTAGCGGGTTTTTGCGTTTTTAAGGTGGTGTATGGTTTGGTGGGTAAGTTGTGAATAAGCTATGAGTATGTCGGGTCAATCAGGAACCATTCCGCGTTCTTTTATCGAGAGTTTATTGTCTCGAGCCGATGTGGTGCAAGTGATTAATCAGC
>JAMOLY010000115.1 GCA_027068835.1 Thiomicrorhabdus sp.
CTATCAACAGTTGATGCAAGCGGGCGTTATTTGTGCCTTTCGTGGCGGTGGCATCCGTTTCTCTCCTCATTTTCATACCCAGAAAAGTCAGATTATCAATGCATTTAAGGTGCTTGATAATCTCTCTAGGAGGCTCCTGAATAAGTCAGGTTGATACCTTAGAGATGTGGGTAAATAGGCAGTATAGGAGCTATTGCTGAGATGAAGTTGTTTCAAAATGAAGCGTAGTAGTCGTTCTTCGGAACAGATAGGGATATGTCTAAAATAGCTATGACTTATTCAGCGCCTCCCAGCCAGACTGATATATTTGATGTCGACTCTCATATCAATGTGAGTTATTGCACCCATTTAGTAAAATATGGTACATAGACTGCAAGAACAACACTAAACGATATTTGGAAATAAGAGACGAATGGATGTCTATGAAAAATCAAGTTTAAGCCTCCTATCGAAACTTTAATAAGGTCAGCCCATAGCATGCGGACCGATGACTAACGCTTTCAATCTTTGAGCAAGTCCACTTTCCCTCTACAGTAAGTAAGAGATCATTATTTGAGATTTACAGCCGCAAAATAAAACATTTAACGGTATGCAGCACCGAGTGTGCTTACATTAACAAACAGGAGTTCAATTAATGCATAAATCCGCGAAAAAAAGGCTACATATTCCAATCATACTTAGTGCCACAATACTAAGTTTGACTGGCTGTGTAAGCACTATGCCCATGCTAGGTGGAGGTAGTGGTAATACTGTAACTGGCGCTGCAGGGGGTAGTACTGCTGAGGGTAGCAACTCCTCATTGGAGAGTTGTGATGCGGCGTTAGGCACTTTACGAGTTTTTGAAGATCAAAAACTACCATGGTGGCGTGAATACCGCAGGCACTATCCTAAGCTTGGCAGTACACTTCCCGTTATCCGTATGATGATTCAACAATCTAACTGTTTTGTTGTTGTCGAACGTGGCCAAGTGATGAATGCCATGACCGAAGAGCGAAGATTAATGAACTCAGGTGAATTAAGAGGTGGCAGCAACTTTGGCAAAGGTCAGATGGTTGCAGCCGATTACACCCTGAATCCTTCTGTTCAATTCTCACAAGAGGGTTCAAGTGGGATGAGTGGAATGCTAAGCAGGGCTGTTAGCAAAGGGAGCTCTTTATTGGGTGGTTTTGGTTCAGTGTTAGGTGGCGGAGGAAAAATAAAAAGCAATGAATCATCAACAACACTTCTATTAATCGATAATCGCTCAGGTGTACAAGTATCATCATCGGTTGGCAGCTCCAAAAACTATGATTTTAGCCTCTTTGGTATGTCTTTGAATAATGGAGGCTTTACCAGGGTCAGTGGTTTTAGCAATACACCTGAAGGCAAGGTTATTATTGCCGCTTTTGCAGATTCATATAACCAAATGGTTAAGGCATTAAGAAACTACAAACCGCAGACAGTAAAAGGTGGGCTTGGAAAAGGTGGCCAATTACAAGTAGGTGCTGATGATGATCAAATGCCTGTTGCAAAAATACAGCCTGAACCCACTTCGGTAGCAGTAGCCCCACAAACAGCCGTTGTTGTTGCTCAACCTGTAGTTGTGGTAACTCAGCCAAAGAAAATCAGGGTTCAACGAAATAAAAATCTTAATATTGAAGTGGATGAATATGATGAAGATGCATTTGAAGATTATTTTAAGAGCTTAAAACAGACCATTAAATCTATGCCTACTCTCACTATGTTTCAAGCAGGGCAGCCAACAATAGCACCAAATGGTATTGATGTTAGTTCTCAGCTTTGGATGGTTTGGTCATCTTATATCAGCCGAATGGAAACAGCGAAAATAGAACTAGAGTTCTGGCCTTTAAGTGCAAAGAAGCAGATATGGGCAGCTTATGGAAAACGGATAAATAAATATAACAAGCTCTTTAACAAACACCGTAAAGATATTATTGATAATGAGCATGTCGAACAACGTATTCGTACTTCTGTTACAAATTTTGAATTGGTAACGGAGGAGAGTCTATTTGCTGAATAATGTAAAGCCTACCATCCATAGTTATATTGGTAGCTAAAGAAGCCAAACTTGGCACTGCGACATTTATGTCGCAGTGCTTTTTTATGGAGAGATGTATAGCATATTTTGGGCTCTATGCACCGAATGGGCCATATGCCAAAAGTGAAGAGCACTCATGAATTATACAGATTACTCCGCACTTAAATCTTCATCATCAATACTACTCAACACCCGTTTGTATTCAGTGTGACGGCACTTAGGGCAGGGGGGGATATGCCCTGCCTTATGAAAGTGCAGCTCTTTGCCACAT
>JAMOLY010000116.1 GCA_027068835.1 Thiomicrorhabdus sp.
GTAGAAACCAGCTCAGTAGGGTTATACAACAGATTGAACCCACCATCATTGCTATGGAAACTTGCTACAGTGCCAACTACTGGGGGCGTAGATTTAAAGCGATGGGGCATGAAATTAACCTCATCCCAGCTCAGCATGTAAAACCCTTTGTACGCGGCAATAAAAATGATAGTAATGATGCCATTGCAATAGCAGAAGCTTCGTTGCGGCCCAATATAAGATTTGTTCCTGTCAAGAGCCTTCAACAGCAGGATATCCAAATACAGCATCGCATTCGCCAGCGCCATGTATCTGAACGAACAGCTTTGGTTAATCAGATGCGTGGAATACTCGCAGAGTATGGCGTTATTATCAGCAAAGGCTGGCGAAAACTGCAACAACAGCTGCCAGATATTCTAGAAGATGGAGAAAATGAACTCACCCCTATCGGCAGAGAAAGTATTGCCAAATTATCTGAAGAATTAAGTATCCACTGTAAGTGGATTGATGAGGATAATCTTCACCTGAAGCAGATAATGAAAGAGAACGAAGATTATCATCGACTTCTTGAGGCACCCGGGTTTGGGCCTATCGTAGCATCAGCGACCATCGCCGCCATAGGTAATGGCGCACAATTCAAATCAGCTCGTCAAATGGCAGCCTGGCTCGGCCTTACCCCACGAGGAGAAGCGAGTGGAGAACGATCCACTATGAAGGGAATCAGTAAGCGTGGTAACCGTTATCTGAGAACCCTTTTCATTCATGGTGCTCGAGCCATCGTCACCTGGTGTGAAAAGAAAGATGATCCATTGAGCCTCTGGATTCAGCAGCTGATAGCACGGCGTGGCAAGCACAAAGCAATCGTTGCAGTGGCCCATAAGATGGCCCGATATGCCTGGGTGATACTCAACCGAAAAGAGCGCTACAAAGAAGCAGAGACAAACACAATTCAGAACTGTTAATGAACAATGATATTTAATTAATAAAGGAGTTATAACGAAGTACCCATCCGCTAAGTGCGCCATGCATGATGGAAAAAAGGTTCTCCTCCCTTGCCTAAACCTGGACTCGGACAGGGCCGAAAAGGCCGTCAGACTGATAAGGTGGCAAGGGGCGGAACTCATCAGGGCCAGAAGCAAGTAGATAGGCTTCATAAACAGGCCGAATATATGTCAGCGACCTTATTTTCATTAAGTTGCCATTTTGACGGGAGAGGGTGCTAAAAAAGAGATGCGAAGTGAGAAATTAAATCGAAATAAACAAGCTTAAAAGAGTGCTGATTATTTTAGACATTGGCCAAAAAAAGCATCATAAATTGCAGAAGATTGAAGGCCAATATCAAAAATAACCACCCATAGAAAAACAAACTCTGAATTGAAGTTTGGTCGGTTATTTTGTGCTAAAAATCACTCTCGATGTGCAAATAGGCATAGAAATATACAAAATAAACGGCATCAACAGTTGACTAGTGTGGGACGTCCATATATGTCCGAGTGAATTTGACTTGTTAGCCTTTATTTTTGCATGTGACTGCACATATGCTATCATTAATACTATGAATGATACCGTAGTTATTGATACAAGCGTCCTAGTTAGTTCCTTAATTGGCTCACAAGGGCCAAGCCGAGAGATATTAAGGCAATGCCTACAGGGTAAGTACACTCCATTGATTAGTAACTCCTTGTTTTTAGAATATGAGGATGTAACTAGAAGGACGCGAATTCAGAATCTTTGCCCTTTGAATGCTTGTGAAATAAGAGAACTACTTAACGCTTTTTATTCTATTTGTCATTGGGTACCAATTTATTTTTTATGGCGACCTAACCTTGTTGATGAAAATGATGATTTTTTAATTGAACTTGCCTTGGCTGGCAATGCTTCTCATATTATCACCAACAATATTAATGACTTAAAAAATGCAGAGCTAAATTTCCCAAGCTTAACAATTGTAACGCCGGAAGAATTATTGAGAGGTAAATGATATGGCTACTTTGACTATTCGTATGCCGGACGACAAGCACAGTCGATTAAAAGCATTAGCACAGTACAGACATGTAAGTGTTAACAAATTGGTTGAAGAACTATCAACTCAAGCACTTTCTGAATTTGATAGTGAAGTGCGCTTTCGTGCTCTAGCTGCCCGTGGTGATACTGATGCTGGTTTGAGATTACTAGATAAACTAGATACTCATTTTTCTGAAGGCTAACGTCGTTGATAACCGGGAATTTACAGCTTTGTTTGGGTGTGCTAGGCTTTTTTAGCATACCCAAACAAAGCTGTAAATTATCCGCGTTGATCAACCTTGTTATAAGCCGTCATAACC
>JAMOLY010000117.1 GCA_027068835.1 Thiomicrorhabdus sp.
AAGAGAAGAATCGTGATGAGGCGTTAAGCCGTTTACAGGCGTTAATTAAATCCGCCATTGTGGTTCAAAAGGTTAGACGAGCGACTAAACCCACCAAAGGTGCAAAAAAGCGGCGTTTAGAAGGTAAGAATAAACGCAGTCAGCTTAAAAAACTGCGTGGTAAAGTGTTGGATTAGCCTACAGCACAACTCTCTCCTTTGTTGTACACGATTGTTCAAACAATTGTGTTAGAAAACTGCCAATAAATCTTCCAACAGATTAAGGAACTAATTATTAAATGAGTTCAGATATTTATATTAAAAGACAACTTAATATTGATGGGGAAAAGGCCACGGAGGATGAACTACTTTCATCTTTGAACGTTGCCGTGGTTTTGGCCGAACCAGGAGCTGGAAAAACGTATTTACTAAAGAGTCTAGCAAATGCGTTAGGCGTTACACCGATACGTGCGTCTATTTTTAAATATAAAAATAATCTTGAATGTGATGCCTTAGTGATTGATGCACTTGATGAAGTTGCAAAAATTGGTCACGGAGCTGTTGATTCAATTATTGTTAAAGCACAAGAGACTGGTGCAACCAAAATAATCTTTGCCAGTCGTTCTGCTCAGTGGAGTAAGGCACAAAATACAATTGTTGAAGATTGTTTTGGTGATGTGCCCAAAACTATTCGTTTAGAGCCGTTAACGGAAGAAGAGCAAAGGCAGTTATTTGAGGCATATAAACCAGAAAAAAATTTTGTTACTTTTCAGCATGCCATTCAAAAAGTTGATTTAGAGGGGTTGCTTGGCAATCCTCAATTTTTAAAAATATTTGCAGACGCTTATGTAAACAGTGCAGATAAACTTACTTCAAAAAGTGACATATTCAGTCAAGCAATTGAAAATTTAGCAACAGAAAACAATGAAAGCGTATCACAGGAAGCTCGTTTACCAATTCCAGAATTAATTTCTTTTGCAGAGCAGGTGTTTGCGAAAGTATTGTTGTCAGGTGCAACAGGAATCTCCCGTGTTGATACCCCTGATGAAAAAGACTTTCCATTTATTAACGCCCTTATAAAAAATAATGACAAGGCCATTGGCATTATCAACATAGGTTTATTCAAACCATCACAGCAGACCAATGAACATGAACCCGTACATCGTATTATTGCCGAATACTGTGCCGCACAATATTTGGTTAAGCGACTCAAAGACCCCGCTGATTATTTTTCCATGAATAGATGTCTTGCAATCATTGCGCCTAATGCAGTGGTTCGTGATGATCTACGGGGTCTTTTTGCATGGATGGCGGCGGTGGGGGATAAAACAATACAGGAACAAGTTATTAAATTAGACCCTTATGCTATTTTTTCTAATGGAGATCCCACTCGGTTAGAAAACTCATCAAAAAAAATGTTGCTGGAATATCTAGGTAAGCTGGATAAAGAAGACCCTTATTTTAGAGCCTCAGACAGTCGAAGTACATTCGGTGCATCAGGTTTTTTTACAATAGAAACGGTTGAAATTGTTAGAACGTTCTTGAAAGAAGGCAGTGATGAGAGTCATTTACAAAATTTATTATTAGAGCTATTAAAAGGTTCTTTAATTGTTCCTTTGCTGGCGAATGAATTGCAAACGATACTGCTTGATAATAACTGTAGTTTGTTAACACGTAATCGGGCTAATGAAGTGCTTATTTCTTGGAAAGAGCATAACCATAGAGAAGATTTTAATACTTTACTTAAGGATAAATCGCCTGATTCGCTTAAAGTTGCAGTGCAAATAATTATTGATTTGGATGTTGAAACGTTTGGGAAAGAGGATGTTCTTAAATTACTTTTTTTATCTATAGATGAAGTTTATCCAATCTCTATTGAACATGAAGAACCTAAATGGGATCGTTGTTCTATTCTTCCATTAGTTCAAACATTTAAAGAAAGTGATGTTGTTTTTTTTCTGAATAAATTGAGCCAGAATTTGAAGTGTACTTGTGAAAAAAGAGATTGCTGTTGCCGAGAAGGTAAAAGCTCCCTTATTGTTAGACTGCTTAATCAATTGTTTGAGGTTTGTTTAAATCAACCAACGGCACAACAGGTTTATGATTGGACAAAATCACTTAGTTTTTGCCACTTTTCTACCCATGCTTATGGAGTTGATAGCCCTATTATTAAAGAGCTTCAAGAAAATCATGTTTTAAGACAGGCAGTTCATCTTGTTGGATTTGGCGGTTTAGAAGGCAGGGATGAAGTTTTAAAGCAACTTAGTTCCTTTCAGAATAGTTCCTTTCAGAATAGTTCCTTTCAGAATAGTTCCTTTCAGAATAGTTCCAGCGGCTTATCATTCAGGGAGGAAGATTATCAAGTTATTATCGACTACGCTTTTAATTCAGACAATTTAGTTTTATGGTCATGTTTTATTCTTCTTCAATCTGATCTGTACCACCAAAAAATGGACATTTCTAAGCAACAGCTATGCGCCCATATGCGTAAACAAGCAAGGGAAAAAGCTGAATTTAATAAAGTCTGGACACAGCATAACCGGGATTCTAAGGAGGGAATAAAACGTTATCGAAAAGACTATAATATGAAAAAAACTCGCCGTATGAAAAGGGCTGAACGTAAAAAAAAGTTTACCATTATTGAAAATCAAAAATATTTTGATAAAAATATAGAGAGCATTAAAAGTGGCAATGATTGGAACTGGTTGTGCTATTTTGCTAAGCGTTATTTATCTCAAGATACCGAAGATTACGTTTATTTTAAAGATAAAAAGTTACCAGAGAAAGCGCTTCAAAATTGCTTTGGTTCTTTTAGAAAGCATGTTCCAACAGCGCTTAATGAACTTGACCCATGTGATGGCGCTATTACTGTTTTACAGGCTGCTTGCTTAGTGCAGTTTAGAGCTAAAGGACATCTGTTCGGTATTGATTTAGATATTTTACGCGCAGTGAAAAGGAGTGATTTTTGTGTACGTTTTTTGGAAAATGATTTGTTTGACAATGAAATTAACCGTTATATATTTAAAACAGAAAAAGATATTGAACAATTTATAAGGGAATACATTGAACCTAAATTTTTAAACTCAGAAATTCTATATTTGAGTGTCAATTGGTTTAGTCGTCGTAAAGAATTTGAGTTTCCTCTGGGGGCTCTTTCACTCGAGTGGCTTGAACGTTTTCCTGATATGGAACAAAATGCTTTAAAAATTCTTTTTAATAATGTTGTACGTCATGGTGATGCCATTAAATTAAATGAGTTGATTGAGGTTAAAGTGACCGAAATGGGTGATTTACCAAAAAATGCTGATTTACATTATGAATATAATAAGAGACGAAGTTTTTGGCTTTTACAGCAATTCTTTTTTATAGATGAAATCTGTTGTGAATCACGTGAGTGGCTAAAAGAAGATAAAAATCATGTTTTTAAAATTGAGTCTATTGTTGGGCGTTTGCACAGTAGCGAGAATGTTTGGCCAGCGTTATCCGCAGAAAAGATTTACTTGATTTTGGATATATTTATCGTATTTTGGCCAAAAGTGCTTCTTCCCAGCTCTTGGGGATCTGATAGCCCAAAAGAAGAAACCGCGTATCGTTTGTTGAAAGATATTATATGGGACATTTCTAAAGACAAGCCAAGTAGCTCTATTCCTATTCTCGAAAAAATTTTGAAAAATAAAAAGTTTTCAGATTATCACAATGAGGCAAAACACATCCTTTTTATGGCAAAAAAGACACGTGCATTACAGGACAATCAAGTACCAAGTCCGAATGCCATTATTGAGCAATTAGATAATTTAAAAATAGCCAGTGTTGAAGATTTAAGGGCGTTTCTGATTGAAGAGCTTGATGTTGTCCAGCAATGGGTTTGTGGAGGTGATACGGATGGACGCTTATTTTTTTATGAAAAAAAGTCTCGTGTTGATGAAAATACTGCAACCAAACGTATTGTTAACCAACTGCAATTGAAATGTAAATCGTTAGGGTTACCAATCACAATTGAACCTCAATTAGCCAATAATAAACGTTGTGACTTTACCGTAAGGTGCAATATTGACGGTTCTGAAAAAATGCTTGTTGTGGAGGTTAAGGGGCAATGGAATAACGAGCTTTATACAGCTGCGGCTGAGCAGCTGAGTGAACGGTATTCAATTCATCCAAATGCAGAGGGGCAGGGTGTTTTTCTTGTTTTATGGTTTGGAGAGAATGAAAAAATTGCTGGCCCCAACAGTAAGGATATAAACACTCCGGAACAACTTAAAGACAAAATTATTAAAGAAATGCCTCCTGAATTACATGATTTAATTGATGTTGTTGTTATGAATTTAGCTTGATGGTGGTCGTGCGTGGCTTGGGACGTGATGCCTAAATGATCTTTAAAGGACTTTTTGAATATTTTATCCCCCCCCTCCTTGCTATCTATTTTTAAGGGAGGGAAGCTATTTAAACGCTTGGCCATGTTTAAAGCCAAGTTTACGGAGTATTTTTACCATAGGGCAAAAGCCTGTAACTCCAGCAAATAAAAGGCTAGCCCCCACAAAAGTGGTAAGGTAAACCCACACTGGAGAGTGATAGATGGTTAAAAGGGAGCCAAGTAGAACCATTGTGCCAGAAAGAAGTAGGGTAATTTTTTCAATGGGCATTATGTTTAATTCCTTTTGAGTTATTTTAAATATATAAGGGTTTTATAAATTTTAACACTGTTTTTATTCACTATTTGTGTAGTTACCAATTGTTTTCCTTTTATTTTATCGGTGAAATCAGTATAATTTTGAACCTAATTTTAGTTAAACCCAATTCCATGGATTAATTTAATCCGAATCCTGTCAATTTATTAAAAACGAACTTTGAGACTTTAAAATGCAAGTAACTGTAGAAAAACCAGAACAAGGCCTAGAGCACAAAATGACTGTCACCTTTCCATCAGGCGACTTAAATGCAAACATTGAAAAGCGTTTAAATGAAGTGCGTCGTACGGTAAAAATGGATGGTTTTCGTCCAGGTAAAGTACCGTTGAGTGTCGTTAAAAAACGTCATGGCGGACAAGTAAGACAAGAAGTAATGGGCGATGCATTACAAAAAGCATTTTATGATGCCGTGGATCAAGAAGGATTAAAGGTTGCTGGTTTTCCAGCATTTGATGATTTAAAAGATGCTGATAACGAAATTACATTCTTAGCGCGTTTTGAAGTATACCCTGAAATTACACTGCCTGATTTTAGCAGCATTAAGGCTGAAAAAATTAACGCTGAAGTGACGGATAAAGACGTTGAAAAAATGATTACCCGTTTACGTGAGCAACGTTCTGCTTGGAAACCTGCGAATGGCAATAAAAAAGCAAAACAGGGTGAACAAGTCATGATCGATTTCGTTGGTAAGCTTGATGGCAAACCCTTTGACGGCGGCGCGGGCGAAAACGTTCCTTTAGAGCTTGGCAGTGGTCGTATGATTCCTGGTTTTGAAGACCAGATTGTAGGCATGAAAAAAGGGGAAGAGAAAGCGATTGAGGTCTCTTTTCCAGAAGATTACCGTGCAGAGCATTTAAAAGGACAAACGGTTGTTTTTGATATTACCGTTCATTCTGTTATGACCAAAGAGTTGCCTGAAATTGATGAAGAGTTTGTGAAATCATTTGGTGTTGAAGATGGTACGGAAGCGTCTTTAATTGAAGAAATTAAAAGCAATATGGTTAAAGAGCTTGAACGTGCGGTAGAAAGCAAAAATCGCTCGGTTGTTTTGGATGCACTAGGGAACGCAGTTGATGTTGACATTCCGAAAGCATTGGTTGATCAAGAAACTAACAATTTAATGAAGCGTGCGGCACAAAACTTGCAACAGCAAGGCATGAACCCAGATGACATTAAAATGGAAGCGAGTCAATTTGAAGACGAAGCGAAAAAGCGTGTCACCTTAGGTTTGGTGTTAGGGGATATCATTAAAGCGAATAACTTAGAAGCGACCGAAGATGATGTTAATGCTTACATTGCATCGCAAGCGGCTTCTTATGATGATCCTGCTGAGGTGGTTAACTGGTATGCTGAAAACCCAGATGCTAAAAACGAAATTCGTGCCATTTTAGTGGAAGAAAAAGTAGCGGCTAAAATTTTATCGGAAGCAAACGTATCGAAAGTTACAAAAGCATTTGATGAAGTTGTTGGCCCAGCGGCATAATTTATATATTGATTTACATTTATAAAAACTTAATCTCAATAAACGTTGGTTTGGCGGGATTAGGTTTTTTTGCGTCTAAAAACTCTGAATAAATATCAAATTAGGATGAAATATAAAAGTATGGACAATATGATTCACAATGCATTGGTTCCAATGGTGGTTGAACAAACCAGCCGTGGTGAGCGATCTTATGATATTTACTCAAGATTATTAAAAGAGCGAGTGATTTTTTTAGTGGGTCAAGTGGAAGATCATATGGCCAACTTAATTGTTGCTCAAATGCTGTTTTTAGAATCTGAAAACCCTGATAAAGACATCCACTTATACATTAACTCGCCAGGTGGAAGCGTAACGGCTGGTATGGCTATTTATGATACGATGCGTTTTATTAAACCCAATGTGAGTACCATGTGTATTGGGCAAGCGGCCAGTATGGGGGCTTTTTTATTATCTGCGGGTGAAAAGGGCAAGCGTTTTGCTTTACCAAACTCTCGCATGATGATTCACCAACCTTTGGGTGGTTTTCAGGGGCAGGCGAGTGATATTCAAATTCACGCTCAAGAAATTTTACAGATCAAAAATCGCTTAAATAAAGCATTGGCTGAGCATACTGGGCAAACATTAAAAATAGTTGAAAAAGATACCGATCGCGATAATTTTATGAGTGCGCAAGAAGCATGCGATTATGGTTTAATTGATTCGGTCTTAAAAAATAGATAGAGAGGGGACGGCAGTGAGTGATGAGTCTTTAGATTGCACGTTTTGTGGCAAAAACCAAGAAGAAGTAAGAAAGCTAATTGCAGGGCCATCTGTTTATATTTGCGATGAATGTGTTGAGCTGTGTAACGATATTTTAAAAGAAGAATTTGGTGAAGAGGGCGCAAGTGCGCCATTTGAACTTACTAATTTACCCACGCCTCATGAAATTAGCGCGATTTTAGACGATTATGTGATTGGGCAAAAAAGCTCTAAAAAAGTGCTGTCCGTTGCGGTTTATAACCACTATAAACGTTTACAACAGGCGCATATTAAAGACGACGTTGAACTGACAAAAAGTAATATTTTATTAATTGGGCCTACGGGGTCTGGTAAAACATTACTGGCGCAGACTTTGGCGCGTTTATTAGATGTACCGTTTGCCATTGCCGATGCAACCACTTTAACCGAAGCGGGTTATGTGGGAGAGGATGTTGAAAGCATTGTTCTTAAGTTACTGCAACGTTGTGATAATGATTCTGAAAAAGCCGAGCGTGGCATTATTTATATTGATGAGATTGATAAAATTACTCGTAAGTCTGAAAACCCATCCATTACCCGTGATGTTTCGGGTGAAGGGGTTCAGCAAGCACTCTTGAAGTTGATTGAGGGAACGGTTGCTTCTGTGCCACCTCAAGGTGGGCGAAAGCATCCAAATCAAGATATGATTCAAGTAGACACCTCTAAGATTTTATTTGTGGTGGGTGGTGCATTTGAAGGTTTGGATAAAATCATTGACCAACGCATTGAAACCAATGTTGGGATCGGCTTTTCGGCTGAAGTGAAGGGAGAGGATAATAAACTTTCTATTTCGGAAAAATTTCAAAAAATTGAACCAGAAGATTTAATTAAATTTGGTCTGATTCCTGAGTTTGTAGGTCGTTTGCCTATGATCGCTTCGCTTGAAGAGTTGGATGAAAGTGCACTGGTGAAAATTTTAACCGAGCCTAAAAATGCACTGGTGAAACAATTTCAAAAAATGTTTAAACTGGAAGGCGCAGAACTACAGTTTAGAAAAGACGCGCTTTCTGAAATTGCCAAGCTTGCGATTGAGCGAAAAACAGGGGCGCGAGGTTTGCGTTCTATTTTAGAACAGTTATTATTGGATACAATGTATGACTTACCAAGCTTGAAAGACGTAGAAAAAGTCGTTATTAATAAAGCTGTGGTTCAAGGTAAGAAACCACCGTTACTGGTGTATCAAGAGAATAAGTCTAAAGAGGCTTAATTGATTGAAATGTTATGATGCAAGAAAAACCCAGCAAGTCTGGGTTTTTCTTTAAATATGATTTAATTTAGAGCGTTAAAAGGGTGTAAATGGATATTAATCAAGTGAGCATGGAAATGAATGTATTGGTACTCCCCTTAAGAGACGTGGTGGTTTTTCCAGGTAATGTGATGCCATTGTTTGTTGGGCGAGAGAAGTCGATTCAAACGTTAAATGAGGCGATGAAAAAAAATAAAAAAATCTTTCTTATTACGCAACAAAGTGCTGAATTAAATACCCCCGTGTTAGAAGATTTATATACTGTGGGTACGGTTGCAAATATTTTACAACTGCTTAAATTGCCAGATGGTACGGTTAAGGTATTGGTTGAAGGGATTCAGCGTTTTGAACTGATTGCATTGAATAATGAAGAACCTGTTCTGCTGGGTGATATTCAAGAGATCCTTTCTATTGAAGAGGATAGCGTGGGCGTATTAGCTTTAATTCGCACGCTTCGTACTCGTTTTGCCGCCTTTGCGCAGTTGAATAAAAAAATTCCGTCCGAAGTTAAATCGTCGGTTCAAAAAGAGGAAAATCCCGATCGATTAGTGGATTTAATCTCTGCAAATTTGAATTTAAGCGTGAGCGACAAGCAAACCTTGCTGGAAATTACTTCAATCAATGATCGGTTGGAGCGTATGTTGGCAATGGTTGAGACAGAACTGGAGTTATTGGAGTCTGAACAGCGTATTACGACACGCGTTAAAAAACAGATGGATAAAACTCAGCGCGATTACTATTTAAATGAAAAAATTAAGGCCATTCACAGTGAGTTGGCAGGTGGTGATGAAGGTGCGGTGAATGAGTTTGACCAAATTGCGTTACGCATTAAAGAAGCAGGGTTAAGCAAGCAAGCGATGGAAAAAGCCGAGGCGGAACTTAAAAAATTAAAAATGATGCCTGCACAATCTTCTGAAGCGACGGTGGTGCGTAACTATTTAGATTGGTTGTTGGATATACCTTGGAAAAAAATGAGTCGAGTTTCCAAAGACTTGAATAAAAGCCAGTTAATTTTGGATGCAAAACACTATGGGTTAGATAAAGTAAAAGAGCGCATTATTGAATACCTTGCTGTTCAAAAGCGAGTGCGAAAAATGAAGGGCTCTATTTTATGTTTAGTTGGACCGCCTGGGGTGGGTAAAACCTCTTTGGCACGTGCGATTGCAGAAGCGACTAATCGTAAGTATGTACGTATGTCGTTAGGCGGAGTGCGGGATGAGGCAGAGATTCGTGGTCATCGTAAAACTTATATTGGTGCATTGCCAGGTAAAATTATTCAAAAAATGCAAACCGCAGGCACTAAAAACCCGCTATTTTTGTTGGATGAAATCGACAAAATGTCGAGTGATATGCGTGGCGATCCTGCATCTGCACTTTTGGAAGTGCTGGATCCTGAACAAAATGCAACCTTTAATGATCACTACCTTGAGGTTGATTACGATCTCTCGGACGTGATGTTTGTGGCAACGTCCAATTCTATGGATATTCCTGAAGCGTTGCTTGATCGGATGGAAGTAATTACGTTGTCGGGGTATACCGAGCCAGAAAAATTGAAAATTGCGATTCAGCATTTGCTTCCAAGAGCCGAGAAAGACCATGGCTTGAAAAAAAATGAATTAGAAATTACAACAGAAGCCATTCAAGAAATTATTCAGTGTTATACGCGAGAAGCGGGTGTGCGCTTGCTGGCAAGAGAGTTGGCTAAGATTTGTCGAAAATCGGTTAAAAAATTAGTTACTAATGAAGTTGAAGGGCGTATTAAAGTTACTCCTGTTGAACTAGAAGACTATCTTGGCGTTGCACGATACCGCATTGGACTGGCAGACAAAGAGAATCGTATAGGCCAGGTCTCAGGCTTAGCTTGGACGCGTGTAGGCGGTGATTTGTTGCGTATTGAGGCAACCGCCATGCTTGGTAAGGGTAAGCTATCAAGTACTGGGCAATTAGGCAGTGTGATGCAAGAGTCGGTACAAACGGCGATGAGTGTCATTCGCAGTCGCTCTAAGGCATTAGGGCTAGAGAGTGATTTTTATGAAAAATTTGATTTGCATCTGCATTTCCCTGAAGGAGCCATTAAAAAGGATGGCCCGAGTGCGGGTATTGCGATCTGTACCGCCATTACCTCTGTGTTTACCAATATCCCTGTGCGTTCGGATGTGGCGATGACGGGAGAAATTACTTTAAGAGGCGAGGTACTTCCTATTGGTGGCTTAAAAGAGAAATTATTAGCGGCATTACGGGGGGGGATTAAAATGGTGTTAATTCCAAACGATAATGTTAGAGACTTAGCGGATGTACCTGATGAGGTAAAATCACAACTGGATATTCGTCCCGTACAGTGGGTGGATGATGTTTTAAAATTAGCGCTAGTCAAACAACCTAAGCCTTTAAGTAAAAAGCTGGATGATGTGGTTTTTAAAGAGTCAAAATCAGAAAAAATAGTTGAAAATAAGGCAAATCACCACTAATTTGCCTTAAATCTCTTTATTTTCTTGACACTGTCTAGGGTTGGTTGCTATAAATGCTACAGCCAATTCGTGGTCACTATCGAATTGAATGGTTAAACATTGAATTATTAATACTTTTACGGAGAACATAATGAACAAGTCTGAGTTAGTAAGTGCAATAGCGGAAGGTGCCGATTTAACAAAAGCAGATGCAGCGAAAGCACTAGATGCGACGGTTTCTGCAATTACTGGAGCAATGAGTAAAGGGGACTCTGTTGCTATTATCGGTTTTGGTACGTTTAAAGTTGGGGATCGTGCTGC
>JAMOLY010000118.1 GCA_027068835.1 Thiomicrorhabdus sp.
TTTTCGTGCAAAAAAATATACTTTAACTCTTTCTACTTAAGTCAACAGGCAATTCCTCATGAAAACAGATATGCCAGAAGAGCCAAACAGTAAAGAAGCCGTTGCCCCAAGCTTAAAATTCAATTCCCCTGCTGAAAAAGCACTTAAAAAAAGCATTCACTTCGTCGAGTTTATTGGCCTTATCATTATTGCTATCGCAACAACGATTGCTGGTGCTCATGCTGTCGTAATGATGTTTGAAAATGGAACGGTCACCCTTGGGGATCTTCTCTTATTTTTTTTATACCTAGAAGTACGTACTTGCTATGGTTGCCATTTACCTTGAATCAGGAAAGTTACCTATTCGCCTTCCGCTTTACATCGCTATTATTGCGTTAGCGCGTTATCTTATTTTAGATATGAAAGAACTTAATGAGTGGGAAATTATTGCGGTGGCCATCACAATTATATTAATCGCAATTTCTACTTTAAATATTGCGCTATGGCAGTTTAAAGTACCCTTACAAACCAAGAAGATATTTTTCTGACACCAAAAATTAGGACTGTTTTATGCAAGCACTTTATGAATCCCATTTAACCAGTGTTCCTTTGATTAACAAAGGAAAGGTGCGAGATATTTATGACATTGACGATCAACACTTACTCATTGTTACAACGGATAGAATCTCGGCATTTGACGCTATTTTGCCCACACCCATCCCTGGGAAAGGACGAATTTTAACGGAAATGCCTCAATTTTGGATGCATAAAATGGAAGATATTGTGCCCAACCAACTTGCGCCTGAGATGTGCCTATCAGATTATCTAACGCCAGAAGAGCTTCAAGAACTTGATGGTCGAGGTATGATAGTACGAAAGCTTAAACCTCTCCCTGTTGAAGCCATTGTTCGAGGCTACTTAGTTGGTTCTGGCTGGAAAGAGTACCAAAAAACACAGAGTGTCTGCGGCATAGCCCTACCAAAAGACATGCAACTCGCTGAAAAATTGCCTCAGCCTCTTTTTACCCCCTCCACAAAAGCAGAACAAGGGGATCACGATGAAAATATCAGCATGGCACAGCTTATTGCTATCATGGGAAAAGAGCGTTCAGAGAAGGTACGAGAGATCAGTTTGGCTTTATATCAGTATGCAGCAAATTTTGCGCTGCAACGTGGCATTATTATTGCCGACACTAAGTTTGAATTCGGAGAAGACTCTAAGGGAAAAATATACCTAATTGATGAAGCATTAACCCCAGACAGCTCTCGTTTTTGGCCTTCATCCAGTTATAAGGTTGGAAAAAATCCACCCAGTTTTGATAAGCAATACATTCGAGACTATCTTGAAAATTTAGAGTGGGACAAAACCCCTGAAACCGCCCCTGAACTGCCTGAAGACGTTGTAAATCAAACGTTTGATAAATACCAAGAAGCGCAAGCACGCTTAACCGAAAATTTATAGCCTGTATTAATATGGCAACAAAGCAACAGCAAGCTCAATCAACGCAAGTTAAGAATAGATCCGCTTCCCAAGGTATTTTTATTACCGGTACTGATACCGATGTAGGGAAAACATTTGTGGCTTGCTGTATTGCAACCACACTCATCAAACAAAAATATTCTATTGCACCGAGAAAACCGATCGCTTCAGGCTGTATTCGTCAACCAGACAACACTCTTCTTTCAGAAGATGCTTTGCTCTTACAGCAAGCCTGCCACTCCTCTGAGCCTCTAAAGGTTATTTGTCCCTATCAATTTGAACCCGCTATTTCACCTCAGCGCGTCATTCAAGAAGCTGGCCTAAACATTACCATTCAAGATTTAAAACGAACCTGTGAAACAAGCAATAATAACTTAATCACCCTTGTTGAGGGTGCTGGTGGGTTTTACTCACCAATAGCCCTTAATGGTTTAAATAAAGACCTTGCCATTCAACTCAGCTATCCTGTGGTTTTAGTTGTAGCCAATCGCATTGGTTGCATCAATCAAACGCTCTTGACGATTGAAGCCATTCAAAATTCAGGACTTCAACTGCATTCTGTTATTATCAATAAGATTACAAGCGATTCTTTTTATTACGCTGAGGGGCTGGAACATTATACAAAAACACCTATTTTTGACGTTTCATACTCTGCAAACAAACAGCCTCAGCCTATTAAACATTGGAAGCTTTTATAAAAAACTCGGCCGCAAGCGACCGAGTTTTTAGAGCAGTTTCAGTTGCTCTGACTTAGTTTCTATCTTATCGTTTTCCATTAACTGATTTTGAACATACTTTCGAATGGTCTTTTCATCTGCA
>JAMOLY010000119.1 GCA_027068835.1 Thiomicrorhabdus sp.
GATCAAAGTGGTTAGTGACTGCTTATGCGAACTTAGAGAAAAAGGGGTGATTTTTCGCTTTTATTTATTTTTATTAGGGGTTCGGGAATTTGAATCCCTTGCTTGTAATTTATTAAAAGGTACGTACTATAGATCAAGAATTTCAAAAACATATTTACAATCAAGTTATGGAGTCTTTAGATGTATAAGAAAATAGGGTTTATTATCGCCAGTACGGCATTTTTAGCGGCGTGTTCAGGTACAAATGACTACACACCTGCTGCGGGCGCGACAGGACAAAGTATGTATACCGCCAGTTGTGCCAGTTGCCACAATGGTGAATTTCATCACTGGGAGTTAACGGCAGAAGAGCAAAATGCAGAGTACATTAAAAAAGTAATTAGTGAAGGTACCATGGGCATGCCCGCTTTCCCAAATATTCAAGACGCTGAGCTAGAAACATTAGCAAAATTTGTTTTGGAAAATAACGCAAAATAAAATCGTTTTATTTTGCGCTTAAAAAAAAGCTCTGCATGGTTATGCAGAGCTTTTTTTATTTTGTGGTGTCGGTTTTTCTGGTAAGTTTTTTAAAAATATAGTGTTAATTAGTTGTACGGTTTGACCATTTTCAGGCACTAAATCTGCAAGCGTGTATTGTTTGAGGTGGGATAAGTACTTATCTTGTGCTTCAAATAAAATATCCGCCAGTTTGCAACCCTCTTTGATACAGCAAGCAGGTGCTTCACAATTAACAGGGGCTAGGGTGGCTTCCATTAAGGTAACTACGTCGGAAATAACGATTTCACTGGCAGGACGACCCAGACGAATGCCCCCATTTTTTCCTCTAAGCGCGTTAATAAATCCTGCTTTGGATAACTTTTGTACAATTTTCATTACGTGGTCTTGTGACATCTCAAAGGCTTGAGTGATCTCTTTAATGGTTGAAAGCTCGTCACTGTTTTTGACGGCAACGTAAAGCAGTACCCTAAAGGCATAATCGGTATGCTTGGTTAATTTCATTATTCAACGTCCTTGGTTTTTCGGATTCGATTTACTTGAAACTTTGATACAGAATACCACTGCTTAGTGCTTGATATCAAATAGGTTAAATTTACCCCTCCCCTATTTTTTTTAGGGATAAGATTGTTTTATTTGTTTAAAATTAAAGTATAGTGAAGCGTCTAGATATTAGACTTTTTAAGTTGTTGAAATTATCAATTATTTTAGAGGGCTCTACCGTGAATAAGGACAGTATTCAGTTTCAATTAATTTTTCCGATTGTTATTTTAGGGATTCTTTTTTCGATTGCATTTGCATGGTGGGTGCCTAATGCAGTAAAGGAAAATGTCATTGAACAGGCGGTTATGAGCGCTAAACAAACTACTCAGCAATACAAGGTGTTGCGAGGTTATTATGTTAAAAATATTGTCTCGCCAACGAAACAGCAAAATACGATGCAATTTGGTATTGACCATGCCGACAACCCTAGTATGCTTCCTTTGCCAGCTACGATGATTTTAGATTTAAGTCAGCTGCTTGAAAAAGAGGGGGTTTATATTTCGCTTTACAGTAAGTACCCTTTTCCAAATCGTCAGAGCCGTGCTCTGGATTCCTATCAAAAAGAAGCTTGGGAGGTATTGCAGGATCCTAACGCGGTGATGACTAAAATAGAAACAGATACGGATGGTCGTCAAATGATTCGTGTGGGAGTGGCTGATACCATGTCTGCACAAGGATGTGTAAATTGCCACAATTCTCATAAAGATTCACCTAAAACAGATTGGAAGCTCGGGCAAACGCGTGGTGTTTTAGAGGTAAAACAAGATATTACTTCAGAATTAGAGAGTGGGATTATTTTGGGCCGTTTGGTTGCGTTAGCGGTATTAATTATGATGATTTTAGTTGTGATTGTGTTGTATTTAACTTATCAACGAAAAGTAGCTAAAAAATTGAATGTTGCGGTAGAAGTGGCTCAAAATATGGCAAATGGCGATTTTGAAACACAATTTTCATCGGATGGTAAAGATGAAGTCTCTCTGTTTTTACAAGATTTACAGGCCACACAAAACAGTGTAGGCAATACCATTAATGAATGTGTTGCGGTGATGCAAAATATGGCTAAGGGTCAATTTGATAAGCGAGTTATGGCTAATGTTTCAGGTAAACTTGCGGAGTTAAAAGAGGGTATTAATCTTTCAGCGGATGAGATAAGTGGTACGATGCAAACGCTTAAACAAGTGATTACTCAGATGCGAGACGGTCATTTTACAAATAAAATTACTTTTAAAGCAAATGGTGAGTTTAAGCTTATTATTGATTCGGCAATTGAAGCGATGGACAGTATTCATACTTCCATTACCGATATTTCAAGCGTGATGGATCGAGTACAAAAAGGTGAGTTTACACATCGAGTAACCGTGGAGGCCAAAGGGGATTTACAGCATTTAAAAGAGTTGATTAATAACTCAATGGACGCACTGGAACAGGCTATTTCAGAAATTAATCGAGTCGTCAGTTCACAAGCCAATGGTGATTTAACTCAACAGGTTCAGGGAGATTTTCAAGGCGCATTGGCTGAGCTAAAAATGGCGATTAATAAAATGTCTAAAAAATTAAATGAAACGGTTTTTGAAGTCGTTAGTTCATCTCATAATATTTTAGATATATCGACTCAAGTGGCTTCAGGTAACCAGGATTTAAATAATAGAACCAATGAGCAGGCTGCAACGTTAGAAGCGACCTCCTCTTCTATGGAGGAGATGACGGCAACGGTTTCTCAAAATTCGGAGTCCTCTCATGAAGCTCACCAAATTGTTGAAGAGGCGATTGAAAAGGCAGACACCAGTGTTCGAGTGGTGAATAAAACAATGGATTCAATGGAGGCCATTTCAGAATCCAGTCAGCAAATTTCTGAAATTATTACTCTTATTGATTCGATTGCATTCCAAACAAACCTTTTAGCATTAAATGCGGCCGTTGAAGCTGCTAGAGCAGGAGAACATGGTCGTGGATTTGCCGTGGTGGCTTCCGAGGTAAGATCGTTGGCACAAAAATCAGCGGATGCTTCTAAAGATATTAAGGCATTAATTGATGACAGTGGCGTTAAGGTGGCGGATGGCTCTAAGTTTGTGAAACAGACGGCTGATGCGTTAGAAGATATGAACGAATCCATTAAGCTGATGGGAACCATTATTGGAGATATTTCACAGTCCTCTAATGAACAATTAGCGGGAATTACGCAGATCAACACTGCCGTAGCCAGTATGGATGAAGTGACCCAACAAAATAACCATATGGTAGAAGAGAGTACTGCCGCAGCGGTAGAGTTAAATAAACTTGCCAATCAAATGGCAGAATTGATGCGTTTCTTTAAAACGAAGTAGCTAAAAACGTTACTTCGAGTTTTCAGATAAAACATAATGAATGGTTTGTTATTTTGAAAGAGTACGAGCCATTTTTTTGATACTTTTTACATAAGCACAGACTAATTCGGCACGTTTTTCGTTTGCCGTAGCTAAGTCATTATCGTTATCAATAAAAAAATGGTTCAGAAATTAAGCAAGGGGCATGGGTTTGTTTGAGAAGATAACCCCCTCTGTCTTCCATGGTTTTGGCTTTAATACCACGATTGGTTAATCTTTGTGTGTTGACTAAATTTTTATTCAGTATTTTGACAATTTTGTTCCATTTTTTAGAGCGATGAAAAAATAATAAAATTAGGTTTTAGAGTATTAATCTCGTCAGGTAGTGTGCTGTAGGTACGGCGATAGATGCGCTGTATTTTTACTTTTTCTGCTGCTTTAACTTCCAGTTGTTCGTTGTAATCAAATTCGGATAGGTCTTGATATGAGTTAATAGCTCCAGGTGAGTTTTTTATGTCCAATGACCAGTGCATAAGTTTTCATAGGTAGATTCCTTAGTAAAGCCCTAAAATTGAGTCAAGTGTTTGTGCCAGCAGTGCGGGAGTGTTTTGAATCGCTGTCAATTCGTTCATGGGGTGAGAGACGATACTAAACAGTGCATCAAACTCGGGAAGCACTTGTCTGTTGCTGGCTAAATGACCGCATAGTCCAATGGTTTTTCAGTGTGGGTTTTGTTGTTTGGCAAAGCGTGCAATTCGTTGGGGTAATTTACCGTGAGCGGTTTGAGTATCTATTTTTCCCTCCCCTGTGATTAGCACATCAATGGTGTGTTGTTTAAACAGTTGGTTTAATTTTAGGTGGTTATTTAGTACCTCAAATCCAGGGTGTATTTTAGCATTGAGTAGTCCCATAAACCCTGCCGCCATGCCACCTGCCGCGCCAGATCCTGAGCAGTGCTGTACTTTCATTTGAGTGGCCTGCTCAATTTTTTCAGCCAGCCGTGCTAAGCCTTTTTCAATAATGGGTTCGGTGTGGGGAGTGAGTCCTTTTTGTGATCCAAATACGTGAGCAGCCCCTTGCTTTCCCAGTAATGGATTGGTGACATCGCAGGCCAAAATCCATTCGATCTCAAGTAGGAGGGGGGGAACTTTTCCAATGCGGTGCAAGCGGTTGAGTGCTTGCCCCCCTAAGCCAATTTCTTTGCCTTGTTCGGTTAAAAAGGGAATGCCCAGTGCTTTTAATGCTCCCACACCACCCTCATTGGTCGCTGAGCCTCCTAACCCTAAAATAATTTTTTTAGTCCCTAAATCAATTGCCGCTTGAATCATTTGACCCGTACCCGTACCCGTGGTGTGGGTTTGCAGTGGATTTCGATCCTCTGGACGCAATCGAGTTAACCCCGAGGCTTGCGCCATTTCGATAATGGCTGTGTGAGTTTCGGGCATCCAACCAAAGGTGGCTTTTACTTTTTGCCCGAGAGGCCCCGAGCACCAAAGAGTTTTGGATTCGGTAAAACCTGCGTGAATAAAAGCGGCCACAAACCCTTCTCCTCCGTCGGATAGGGGGCGAGTTAAAACGGTGGCATTGGGTTGCTTTTTGGCAATGATTTGTTGGGCAATTTGGCAAAATTGAACGGCTGAAATAGAGCCTTTAAAGTCATCGGGTGCAATGAGGTAGGTGGGCATATTTTATGGTTCACTTTTCCATTTAATAGAGCAGCCCATACTGGGGATTTGTTCTAAAGGGCCTTGCCCCGTTTTGGCGACTTGCTTCATTGCTTGCAATAAATCACGTGGCACATCATCAGGTGCGGTTTCTTTACGGGAGGCATCTAATCGCCCACGATATTGCAGTTTTAGATTGGCGTTGTAACCAAAAAAATCGGGGGTGCAAACGGCACCATAGGCTTTGGCAATGGCTTGAGTTTCATCCATTACATAGGGAAAGGGAAAGCCAAATTGTTCGGAGATTTTTTTCATGTTTTCAAAAGAGTCTTCGACGTACTCATTGGGATCATTAGACATTATGGCGATGCTGTTAATGCCATAATCGTCACGCAAAATACGTGTGTCGCTCACTAAACGTTGTTGAATGGATTTTACGTAAGGGCAGTGATTGCAAATGAACATCACCAGCAGGCCGTTATCCCCTGTGGCTTTTTCAAGTGTCCAATTTTGACCGTCAATACTAGGCAGAGAGAAGTGGGTGGCGGATTGGTTAAATTCACAAACGGGGGTGGTTAAGCTGACCATGTTGCTTCCTATTTAATTTAGATTAAGGGGGGCTCTTTTTAGTACCCCCTTGAGGGGTAGAAAATATAAATAGGAATATTGTACTGAAAAAATGATTGCACTGTGGTATTTGAAAGTAAGAAAAATGCGCTTTCAGTTATTTTTTAATTAATCTCTGGATGTAGTCCCGACTGATTAATGGTTTGACCCGCGTCTTTAATTTCACCATTGGCATTGAGCTTTTGAATGATGCGTTGAATGGTCTTTTGGTTTTGAGGGTAAGGTAGGCCAGCG
The DNA here is from genome assembly GCA_027068835.1 of Thiomicrorhabdus sp. Taxonomy (GTDB): domain Bacteria; phylum Pseudomonadota; class Gammaproteobacteria; order Thiomicrospirales; family Thiomicrospiraceae; genus Thiomicrorhabdus. Next base: position 5,867 of record JAMOLY010000119.1, read on the forward strand.
GTCAGACTTTTATCGTAAAGAATTTTAAGAAAAAGATAATCCAGTCCCGTTAAAAGTTCCACTTTGGTTGCATCGTTGGCAATGCTGGGGTTTACCCAGCTGGCATCATTGGGTAAACCCAGTATTTGGGTGGTCTCTTCCACAATGCAACTGACCAAAAGCCCTTTGCTAAAAACGTGGTCAACTGGCAGTACCACTTGCGCTTGAATAATGGCGTTTTGTCGGTTGCGTTTAAAATTAGCCATGCAGTGGCTCTTGCGTTCAAGGTCTTTGATGGTGTGGGAAGAGAAGGATTTAATGACTTGCCCATAGTCTTGGTCAGGCGTAAGGTGAATGGAGAGGTTGGCCTTGCCAAAATGATGGGGTTTGTGTTGATTAATCGGATGTTTTGTAATGGTTTGTAAGTGCTGTAGATGCGTGTTAAACAGGCGTTCAATTAGCGGATTTTTAGGTAGGTTGTGGTATACAAATTCATAACGAATGGGTTTTTTCCATTTAAGAATACGTCCTTCTGTGGCGCGGTATTCGTTTTTCAGTGCAATCTCATTAAAGGCTTTTTGTATGTAGCTGGGATCTTGCCAAGGTTGCTCAGGAGAGCTTATTGCCGCAAAGCCATGCACAGAAAAAAGAAGGGTGCTTAAGAGCCATAAAAACCGCTTAATGCGAAGGTATATGTTCATTTTTATGACTCCTAAAAGCGGTGGTTGTATAAAAAACCTACCTGTATAGGCGGGGGGAGCCTTTACAAGTAGGTTTACGAGGTTTGGTACGTTTAAGGAGAGACCTTTTATGTACCGTATTAAAATAGAGGTCTGTTGGGTTTAGTCTTCAATCTCTATTTTAGTAATGATGTTGGTTTGATTGTGATCGAGTTCAATTTTGACTAAGATGCGTTCTCCCGCATTGACCTTATCTCGTAAGTCATCCAGTGAGGTAATGGCATTGTTGTCGTCTTCAATCTCGGTTGAGGAGGTTGTGTTAAAGTCAGTGCCTAGCAGGGTAATGGTTGATGGTTCCATGCTTTCAATAACAGCTTGAATTTCAACCTCCTCTGAATCGCTTAGTTCAACTTCGGAGGCAAGGATGACTCCTTGATCATTTTGATATCCCTCTACTTCAACAAAATCATTCTCCCTTAAGACTGCTAAAAAGCTAAGGTAGTTCATATCACCATCATCCGCCTCTGTTTCGTGGCTTACTTTAATGGTGATCGGATCCTGTCCTGCTACTGGAGTCACTTCAAAGGTCTCTTCATTGCGGTTGATGTTCGTCACGCGCGCTTGAATTTCAACTTCACCGCCACGTTGTTTTATCTCTGTGGCGATGAGCACACCATTGTCCATCTGGCCTTCCACTTCAACGTGTAAACTGTCTTCCAGTGTCATATTCATAGGTGAATGCTGTGCATTGCTGGCATCGACAGGGATGCCATTGATTTTAAAGTCTGAAATATTGTTGAAGTCAGTGATAAATCCTTCCATTTCAAACTCACCACTGTCCCCATATTCAAGCTCTTCATACTCAATTTCAGTGGCATCAATGGTATTAGTCACAGGGTTAAATTCTCCTTTGACCTCTACAGGAAGGTTGTCGCTGAGACTACTTAAGTCTTTTAGTTCAGTAGTTGAGGATGTATTTATGGTGTAATCAGGGAACTCCTGTAGTTTAAAAGAGAAGCTGGGATCATTTCCTGTTAATTCGGTAATCGTGCCTTTTAGCTCTACGTTTTCGCCTAGCTCTGTTTTGCGTTCAATACGTGAGGCAATCAGTGTTCCAGTGCCATCAAAAAAGCCACTGAGTTCCACCATGTTCCCATTTTCGATGGTATTGATGGCAATGTCCCCATCAAAATGTGTGCGATTGTCAATTTGCACATCAATGCCCAATACCGTAAACGTTACGGTGGTCAGCCCTGTTGTATCACGAGGGTAGCCAGAAACTGGTCCTTGTAAATCATCATCAAAGATAATTTTGGTTGCGGCTCCATTTTCACCATCTGCATTAATGGAACCATGCACTTTTACCACCATGCCGATGGAGAGAATCTCTTGATCATTGGCGACTTGATCCCGTCTTAAAACCTCTCCTTCCATATCAAATGAGGCGTTGGTGGTATCAAATCTAACGCCATTGACAAACACGCTGCCAAAACCCGTGATGGTGCCAGAGGAGACAAATCCAGAGCCGCCTATGCCTGCGGTATCCGTTCCATCCGTGGAGGTGCCGCCGCCACACGCCACTAAAACCGTAGTAAGAGACAGAGCTGTGGCTAGGGTAGTGAGTTTAGCTTTGGGTGTCATGAGAACATTCCTCGTTGTTTTTTGATTCATAGTAATAGATGCCTAGGCTTACGTACTGGCTCTCTTCGGTGGTATCGGGTTCATGTTCTAATAGCCAAGCGTCCAGCTCTTCAAGTAGGGCTTGTGCGTGCTTGGCGGAGAGTTGTTTAAAGGCTTCTTTGTTACTTTTGGCGAGTCGTGATGTGGATACTTTGCGCTGAAAGCGTTTATGCTCGCCTTGATGACTCATGTTGTGACCAATGGTGTGCAGTAATTCATGGGTGTCGTTTCCTAAAATAAAGGCCACCTCTGTGGAGTCATTGCCTGGCAAATAGGCCTGTTTAATTAAGTGCACGCTGTTTTCTTGAATTTGAATGCACCTGGCCGTTTGCAGTAGATCCAGCATCGCCTTTGGAGTCATATCGCCACTGTAAAGTTTAACCAAGTGGTTGAATGAATCGGTGTCATTGTTATGAAGGTTAAGCGGTTTTGGCTTCCCTTCTGAGTCGGTAAACAGCGGATCATTCACCCAGCCACTGATAATACGTGTGCCACGGTTGTACTTTTGTTTGTTGGCACTGGGTTCGTTAAGGTCAAGCTCTTTGAGCCGCTTAACTTCTTTACGTGATAAGCCTGTTTGCGCCGAAATACTGGAAACGGTGGTTTTGGCTTGTTTCTCTTCACCGAGCGCAAAGGCTTCGTCCACATAAGCTTTGCGTACCAACGCTTCAAAATCTTTACACGAGATACCATTACGCACCAAAATACGCGCCAGTGGTCGCAGTATTTTGGTGGCGCTGATATTGAGTGCATTTTGTAGCGTATTTTTCATGATTGGGATTGTATTCCCACTCCTTGATTAAGTCAAAGCATTTGGATTGGCTCAAGGTTTTTTAAGCGTATTGTTTAGCGCATTGGCGCAGTACGGATCTAAACAATACGCTTAAAGAACCTTTTTAAAAAGGTAAGCCTCTAAAGTAATAATGAATGTATAGAGGCTTACGGGTTAGCAAGAGAGTACTTTGTGGTTACGATTCCAACTCAATTTTATCCGCGATGCCATCATGGTTTTCGTCTTCGACTTCTACCACGCTTTGTCCAGCCCTAACTCGAGCTTCAAATTGCGCTTGAGTTAGGTAGCGATCATCATCTTCAAAGCGAGTTCGGCCATCAATACTAAAGTGAACGCCTAACACGGAGATTTGATCGGATTGAATGTCATCCATCACGCCTTCTATTTCAATTTCATCATCGCGTTCGATTTCAACTTCGACGGCAAAAATATTCCCTTCGTCATTTAAGTAGCCCTCCACCTCAACAAACTGTCCTACGCGTAAATTTTGTAAGCGGTTGGTAATATCACGGGTTTCAAATTCAAACTCAGTCTCAATGCCCGTAATAATTTTCAAGATTTTATTATTAGTCCCCATGGTTACTTCAAAGGTATTGTTGGCATAATCCACGCTTGAAATATAGGCTTGCAGCTCCACTTCGCCTGTACGCATTTTGAGTTCCGTGGCAAATAATACGTTACCCACTAGGCGGCCTTCCACTTCAATTTGCAGGTTATTGGCCAGTCGCATATTGCGAGGTTCCATTTTTCGAACGTTACTGATGTCAACCGTAATGCCATTCATTTGAAATTGATTGCCATTAAGACGGGTAATAAAGCCCTCCATTTCAAATTCGTCGCTGTCGCCGTATTTAAATGTTTCGGACTCTACTTTTGTTGCAATAATTTGCGTGCTATTAAAAGAGCCTTCGACTTCAACGTATAAACCTTCTTGTAGGCCATTAGAGAAGTCTTCTAGGCGCGCACTTGAGGCATCCACTAAAATGCCTTTGAGTGTAAAGGTTTGACTGCCTATGTTTAACCCTGTGATATTGCCTTTGAGTTCCACTTTGTTTTCAATATTGTCTTCAGCATTGTTTTTGTTTTCAATGCGTGAAGCGATTAGGGTGCTATTTCCATCAAAAAAGCCACTTAATTCAACAAATTGTCCGTTGGTGATGGTGTTAATGGCGATGCCTCCATTATCAGGGTCAAAATAGGTGGTTTTACTGTCAATTTGAACGGGAATGCCCATTACGGTAAAGGTGGCAGTGAGTCCGTCTGTAGATAAGACATAGCCTGCAACGGGGCCTTGTAGGTCATCGTCAAAGGTAATGCTGGTGGCGGTTCCAGTGATGCCATCGGGGTTTACCACGCCGTCGACTTGAACCACCATCCCAATGGCAAGATCGTCTTGGCTACCTTCTGTACCTTCAATATTAAAGGTCGTGCTGTTGGTTTCAAACTTAACACCATTGACGTAAACACTCCCAAATCCGGTAATGGTGCCGGATGAGGTGATGTTAGAAGAGCTGGCGCTGGTTCCATCGGTACTACCTCCCCCACCACAGCCTGTAAGTCCAAGCGATAAAAGAATGGCAGAAGAGAGTGCGGTTAATTTTGTGGTTGTTTTCATGGTGTATACCTCAATGAGTTGTAGTAGTAAATGGATCTTCTCGGCTTAATTGGGATTTTATTCCCAAATAAAGCGTAAGTCAAATTTTTTTAGAGGGGGTTATAGGGTTATATCGATATAGGTGGGGGTAAAAATAGAGCGAAAGCTTGGTTTTATGTGGTTTGTCGGGGGGGGGGGGGAAAAAAA
>JAMOLY010000120.1 GCA_027068835.1 Thiomicrorhabdus sp.
AAAATGGTGGTAAGAAATTGATTCGCATCACCGATAATGGCATCGGTTTGGGCAAAGAGGACATGACCCTGGCAATAGAACGTCATGCCACCAGTAAAATCAATTCTTTAGAAGATTTAGAAAGCCTGAACTCTTTGGGTTTTCGTGGCGAAGCTTTGCCGAGTATTGTTTCGATTAGTCGCTTTAGTTTAATTTCTAAAACTGCCGATAGCGATTATGCGTTTCAACTAAACTGCTTGGGTGGTGCTTGTGAAGCGGTTAAACCAGCGCAACACCCACAAGGGACAACAATCGAAGTGCGCGATTTATTTTATAACACACCCGCACGTCGACGTTTTTTAAAAACCGATCGTACCGAATTTTTACGCATTGATGAATTGATAAAGCGGGTTTCTTTATCCCGGTTTGATGTGGGATTTATCCTGATTCATAACGGCAAAACGGTGCGTAGTTCTCAAGGTGGCGACCAAGAAGCTAATAAGAAAATGCGTATTGTGCAATTGTGTGGAAAAGACTTTTTTGAGAATGCTTTTTTTATTGATGAACAACGCCACGGCATGCGTCTTTATGGATGGGTTGCCAAGCCCTCATGGAATCGTGCCTCCGCCGATAGGCAGTTCTTTTACATCAATGGACGCATGATTAAAGATAAACTCATTGGACATGCGGTACGGCAAGCTTATCAAGATGTGCTTTTTCATGGACGTTTTCCAGCATTTGTCCTGTATTTTGAACTAGATCCAACATGGGTTGATGTCAATGTTCACCCAACCAAACATGAAGTACGTTTTCGCGAATCCCAACAAGTCCACGGTTTTATCTTTGGCTCTTTAAATCATGCTTTATCCCAAACAAAACCCGGCTCAGATTTACAAGCCAGTGGTGAGCTTGGTTTAAATACCGCCAATATTACACCTATTGATTATTCCAAAATGCAATCATCTCTGCAATTTGGTAGGCCAAGTACCGGAAGTTATGTCGCTGAAGCACCCAATAATTACTTACAATCCATCGCACAGGCAAGCCAAGGGTTGCCCTCGTTTCAAGAAAGTGCAAACACTTCGCATGACCAAGAAGAAATGCCTCCTTTGGGCTATGCTAAAGCCCAAATCCATGGGGTTTTTATTATTGCAGAAAATGCACAAGGCATGATTGTGGTAGATATGCACGCCGCGCACGAACGCATTACTTATGAATATTTTAAAACCAACATCGAAAACCAAGGTATTCGCTCACAAACTTTATTAGTGCCACTTGCCATAACAGTTAGTGAACGCGAAACCCATGCGGTGGAACAGCACAAGGCGTGGTTTGAAAAATTAGGTATTGGTATTCAAGTCGGCTCAAAAGAATCAGTTATCGTCCGCAAAGTGCCAACCCTACTTGCCAAAACCGACATCGAAAGCCTCATCAAAGACGTCTTATCCGAAATTGTTATGTTGGGTTCCAGCACAAAAATAGAAGCCAGTATGAACGAACTACTCTCCTCAATGGCATGCCACGGTTCAGTAAGAGCTAACCGTCAGATGACTATCGTGGAAATGAATGCCTTATTGCGCGAAATGGAAAAAACCGAACGCGCCGACCAATGCAACCACGGCAGACCCACATGGGTTCAAATGGATATGAAACAATTGGATAGACTATTTTTGCGCGGACAATAATTTTGACAAGTTAGCTTGAATTTGGCATAATCTTACTTATTTCTTACTTTTGACTATTATGAGTGCAACTAAATTATCCAGTAAAGGACAAGTGATTATCCCAAAACCATTACGAACCGCCCACAATTGGGAAGAAGGTCAAGAACTTATTGTGATTGATTGTGGAGAAGGTATTATGCTAAAACCTAAGAGAGTTTTTAAAAAAACAACCGTGCAAGATGTAGCAGATTGCTTAAAATTTTCTGGTAAAGCTAAAACAATCGAAGAAATGAATGAAGCCATCGCGCAAGGTCTAAAAGAAAAGTTTCAATGATTGCTGTTGATACAAATATTGTTATTCGTTTTCTCACACAAGATGACATCAAGCAATATAAAAAAGCATTGCAACTATTTAAAAAACATCAGATCTATATCCCAACTTCGGTAATACAGGAGGTTGAGTGGGCACTTCGATTTGCTTACAAATACGAGGTTGATCAAATAGGAAATGCATTATCTGCCTTATTTGGTTTAGAAAATATTCACTTAGATAGCCCAAACAAAATTGCACAAGTGATCAAATGGCATAAAAGAGGATTTGATTTTTCTGATGCTTTGCAC
>JAMOLY010000121.1 GCA_027068835.1 Thiomicrorhabdus sp.
TTTTAAACTGTTCTGATCCGTCATGCTCCATAATGCGTGGCAAACGCCAGCTGAGCATGGAGATAAAACTACCAAAAATAAGGCCTAAAAGTCCGCTAAAAATAAGCAGTTGAGTAAGTGTAAGAGAAATCATTTAAGAGTGGCTCATTGGTTTGTGAACATTGGTGTGAGAATGTAGCCAATGATTTTAGCAGGAGTTTAAAGCGGGTGCGGAAATTATTCTGAATAAGTGACGCAATTACGATCATTTTCCCAAACGGTCAGGCTGTGCATTTTAACGCCATCGTCATTAATACGAGACTGGATCTCTTGAAACAGATAAACCGCAATATTTTCGGCCGTTGGATTGGTCTCTTTAAAGTGCGGGTGATCGTTTAAGTAGGTGTGATCCAGCTCTTTAATGACTTTTTTAGTTTGGCGTTTAATCTCTTTAAAATCAATCACCATGCCCACGCTGTTGAGCTTGGAACCCGCCACTTGTACTTCAATTTTCCAATTATGGCCATGCAGTTTTGCACAATCGCCAGGGTAGCCACGTAGGCTATGAGCGGAGGCAAAATCGAGCAATGTTTTTAAGATAAATGTTTGAGCCATAATGTTGATTTCTATACTAAATTTTAAGAGAGCGCATTATAACGAAAAGGGAACTTTATTGAAAGCGACGGATTCAAATCAATGCGTTCGATTGGCAATGTACTCGGTGAGCTCTTTTAAAAAATCACTGTGAATCGACATATTAGATAAGCTCTCTTGTGCTTGAATGATAAGTTGATCTCGATACGCCTTAGATTTATTTAAGCCTAATAGTTTTGGATAGGTAGATTTATTGGCTTCTGCATCGCTGCCTTGTGGTTTCCCGAGCGTGGCAGTGTCACCCTCAATATCCAAAATATCATCGTGTACTTGAAAAGCCAGCCCTATGGCTTGTCCGTATTGTGTTAAATACGTTTTTAAGTGGGGGTATTGTTCACTTTGGCAAGCACCCATGTGCAGTGCGGTATTGATGAGTGCGCCTGTTTTCATCTGGTGCATGGTTTTTAGTTGCGCTAAATCGGGCAAGTGACCTTCCGATTGAATGTCGATCATCTGCCCGCCAATCATGCCTTCAATGCCACTGGCTTGGCTGAGCTGTTGAATCAGTTTAATTTTATGCGCATCGCTGAGTTGTTCGTCTTCACTCAGTATTTGAAACGCGAGGGTTTGCTGTGCATCGCCCACTAAAATAGCGGTGGCTTCTGTATATTGAATGTGGCAGGTGGCTTGTCCTCTTCTTAGATTGTCATCGTCCATCGCGGGAAGGTCGTCATGAACTAAAGAGTAACTGTGAATCAGCTCAATAGCACAAGCGGCACTGTCGAGTCGGTTGAGTGGGATATTGAGTGCTTCGCCTACTGCATAAATTAAGGCAGGGCGCAGGCGTTTTCCATGGTTTAAGGTGGCGTATTCGGTTGCCTCAATGAGTTGAGCGGGAATGGAGGGGCTTTGTGAGGATAGGCGGTTTAAAACCTGTTTAAGGTGTTTATTGACGCGTTGTTGGTAAAGTTTGAGTTGATTTTGCAAAATAGGCTCCATAAAAAAGGCCGTCAAATGACGGCCTTTTTAGATATTTTTGATAGATTTTATTTTAACGCGTTAACGGCATTAAATAAAGACTTTCAATTACAGCTTATCAGCGTTTTTGCTTAGATACTCTGCAACCCCTTTAGGGGTATCGGACATACCTTCGTCCCCTTTGTTCCAACCCGCAGGGCAAACTTCGCCCACTTCTTCGTGGAACTGTAGGGCTTCAACCATACGAACCATTTCGTCAACGTTACGGCCTAAAGGAAGATCGTTAACCACTTGGTGACGAACCACGCCGTTTAAGTCAATTAAAAACGCGCCACGCAGAGCAATGTTAGCAGGGTGAACAATGCCGTATGCTTCCATGATTGAACCACCTAAGTCAGCAACCAATGGGAACTTAACTGGGCCTAACCCTCCCTCGTTTACTGGTGTATTGCGCCAAGCGTTGTGTGTGAATTGAGAATCAACCGAAATACCGATGACTTCGGTATTAAGTGATTTGAATTTTTCAACACGGTGATCAAATGCTAAAATTTCAGAAGGACATACAAAGGTGAAATCTAAAGGGTAAAAGAAGACCACTGCATATTTACCTGCAATGTGATTTTTTAGGTTGAAGTTATCAACGATTGAACCGTCGGCAAGTACCGCTGCTGAGGTGAAATCTGGGGCTTGCTTGGTGACTAAAACTGACATATTTAGAATCCTTATGCTTAGTAAATAAAATAATAAAAACGGGAATAGTATAGTCAATTAGTCGGGAATTATCTAGCGTTTAAAAAATCAGGTGTTTAGGTGCAATGATGCGCTTAATTTTTATCATATTTATGGTGGTGTAAAACTTTTTTTCAAAATAAAGCTAAGTAATTTTAATAATCGGCCGATAACCTTTTATGATAAGATAAGATAAGATTCTTTACTGGAGGTATGTATGTTTGTTGTTTATAGTCCAGAGGGGCAGAGCTTTATCGGTGCTTCTCAATCAGTGCCACCGCTTAAAGTGGAGCCAATACGGCGAAGCAATGCGGTGGGTGAAGAGCCGAAAGACCTTTTTAGTTTGGATGCGGGAGCCGATTTCCAACAATCTCAGTATCAAGCAAACTCTGTTGCACTGAGTGTTTATCAAGGAAAGCAAAAAAATAGAACACGCCGCGTGGTGGTCAAGGTGTCTGAAATAATGAGTACACCCGTAAAAACTATTTTTAGTGAAAGCACGGTTGAAGAGGCTTGGAAGTTAATGCAAGAGCATAAAATTGAGCATTTTCCTGTTTTACACTTAGATAATTTAGTGGGTATTTGCTCGCAACGGGATTTGTTAAAACGGGTGATTGTGGGAGACAACGGAATACTTGAAGGCGCCAAGCGCGAAACCGTAGCCGATGTGATGCGCGACCAAGTGGTGACAACGGCGGCTGATACCGATATTCGGCATGTTGCTAATGTGTTAATTCAGTATGAAATTGGGGCATTAGTGGTTATGAATGTATTTCAGCAACCCATTGGAATCGTGACACGTGGAGATATTATTAAGCGTTTGGGGAATGCCCCGCCTCTTGAATTGTATGTGTAGTTATAGAAACCTTTCAATACTTGGGTTATACCTTTAAAAGCTCAAGAAGGATGGATTCTGACTTGCTTGGGGAATTCTTGCAACCTAAAACTAAGAAGCCTTAATAGAGTAACTAGTAGCAATCAAGAGTAGTTAAATATTGGCAAAATCGCGGTTCGAAAAACGGAGTTTGACCCTGTAAAGAATATCATTAAAGCTTTATTTATCTTTTCTATTTAGTGAATTATTGCTAAATCCATATTTTCTTATCTCGATTGTCCCCTTAAGCTTTAGTGGCTCCCTGAATATCTGCCTTTTACAGCATAGGTATCTACATGCTACGTTCTTATAGTCAATAGGGTTGAACTTAAAAAAATCAATTGAATTTAATGAGTGATAATTTGTTGTAAAATTTGGCAAAGTTGTGTGTTTTCAGCATCGGTTCCTATCGTGATGCGTAGGTATTGATTGATGCGAGGTTTGTTAAAGTAACGCACGATAATCGCTTGCTCTCGTAGGGCTTGCGCAAGTTGTTCAGCGGGATGATTGGAATGAGATACGAAGACAAAGTTGGCGGATGAGGGGATGATGTTAAAGCCGAGTGTTTTCAGGGTCTTTGTTAATTTTTGTCGTGTTTGAATGATTTTTTGACAGGTATCTTGAAAATAGGCTTCATCTTCAAAGGCGGCTTTGGCACCATAAATGGCCAAACGGTCGAGTGGGTAAGAGTTAAAACTATTTTTAACACACTCTAAGGCTTCAATTAAATCGGGATGACCGAGCGCAAACCCGACTCGAATGCCCGCTAAAGATCGGGATTTTGAGAGTGTTTGCACCACCAGTAAATTGGGGTATTTTTTGATTAAGGTGACGGTACTTTGATGATTAAAATCTCCTCCAAAATCAATGTAGGCTTCATCCACTAACACCACTTTGGTTGGGTGCTGTTGCAATAGAGTTTCAATGGCTTCTAATGCAAGTAATCTGCCAGTTGGTGCATTGGGGTTAGGGAAAATAATCCCCCCACTGTTTTGATGATAATCTTGCACGTTAATTTCAAACGCATCGGTCAGCGGAATGGATTCATACTCTATTTGGTATAGGCCGCAGTACACAGGATAAAAGCTGTAGGTGATGTCTGGAAACAACAGCGGCTTATCGTGTTTTAATAGGGCTTGAAAGGCGTGCGCTAATACTTCATCAGAACCGTTTCCTACAAAGACTTGGTTGTTGTTGAGTTGGTGGTAACACGCGATGGTCTGCTTTAATACATCGGAATTAGGGTCGGGATAGCGTTTGAGCTGTTCACCTGTTTGTGCTTTGATTTCAGCCAGTACCTTTGGGGAGGGGGGGTAAGGATTCTCATTGGTATTGAGCTTAATTAAGTTGTTTACCTTGGGTTGTTCACCGGGTACGTAAGGGGTAAGGGTGTGAACAAGCGGGCTCCAAAATTGACTCATACAAAGGTATCCATTTTAATATTTGAATTATGATTGGTATTTTACCGCAAAATTGAAGGCATGTTTATGGACTATAAAGAGATTGCCATTGGTGTATTAAAGCGAGATGGTTTGGTTTGCTTAACATTAAGACAGTCATATCAATCATTTTCGGGGTGCTGGGAGTTTTCTGGGGGAAAAGTTGAGGGGAGAGAACTTCCTGCCGAGGCGTTAACGCGAGAAATGAAAGAGGAGTTGGGCGTTGTGGTGACGCAATGGCAACCGCTTATTGTGATTCCTTGGCAATACGATACTTTTGCGGTGCGGTTACACGTTTTTGAGAGCGACCAGTTTTGTGGTGAGCCGAAAGGCTGTGAAGGTCAAGCATTACAATGGGTTGCGATTGATGAACTGGGGGGGATGAATTTTCCTAACGCCAATAAGGGGATTGTGACGGCTTTGCAATTGGCGAGTCAATATATGATTTCGGGTGCATTTACTGATGAACGGGATGCTTTAATGCGTTTAGAACTGGGGTTTAAACAGGGAATCTCTTTGTGTCAATTGCGGGCAAAATCGTTGGATCAAGCGATTTTTATTTCGTTAGCGCATGAGGCGACTTCTTTGGCTAAGCAATATGGGGTTAAGATGTTATTGAATGGTTCGCCTGAGTTACTTAAACAGTTACCCGATGCGACAGGGATTCAATTAGCTTCTCATGCGATGTTTCAGTACAGCTCAAGACCTATTTCATCTAATAAATTATTGGGGGTTTCAACACATAATGAGGCTGAAATTGAACAGGCGTTAAAAATAGACGCGGATTTTATTTTGCTGTCTCCTGTTAAAAAAACCACTTCTCACCCCGACATGGATGGAATGGGCTGGATGCATTTTGCGGAGCTGGTGGCAAAGGTTCCCGTACCTGTTTTTGCACTGGGGGGGATGAAACCTGAGGACGTTGCAAAGGCAAAGCAGTGTGGTGCGCAAGGTGTTGCGGCTATTTCAGGGTTTTGGCCGAATATGTTGTAGGCAAAAGTGGCGCAAGCAGTGAGTTAAGTTGGTGCTGTAGGTGATTGAGGTCGCCCGTGTTATCAATCACCACATCCGCTATGGCTAAGCGTTCTGCTTGGCTGGCTTGTTGGTCAATGATGTTTTGTATGTGTTGTAGGCTACTGTGGTCACGTTTGCTGGCTTGTTTAAGTTGCTGTTCGTTGGTGGTATCAACTACCCAAATATTATCAAGGTAGTGAGGTTTTTGCCCTATTTTTTGAATATTTTCGGTCAGCAGAGGAATTGCAATGAGAATGAGGGGGGGGGGATTATTTTGTTTTATTTGAGCAAGTTCTTCTTCGACCTTGTTTTGAATTAAGGGGTGTAAAATGGCTTCGAGTTGTTGTTTGTGTTGGGCATCGTTAAAAATTATCTCTCGTAGTTTGCTACGATTTAAAGTGCCATCGGCATTTAAAATGGAATGTCCAAAGGTTTGAACAACGGCATTTAATCCCGCCGTGTTGGGCATAACAACCGATCTTGCAATAATATCGGTATCAATGGTGGGGATTTGGTATTGATTCAATAGCCATTGACTTACCGTGGATTTACCCGAACCAATGCCGCCTGTAAGGCCAATTACAATGGTGGGTGAGGGGGATATTGAGATAGGGGGGGGGGGATTATTTTGAGCCATAAATTTTGAGTATGCTTGTTGGTTTGTCTAATAGGTAGCCTTGAATATGGGTTGCCCCTGCTTGCTTAGATTTTTCGAACATCTCTTCGGTTTCTACGCCCTCTAAAACAAGATCGTAACCTGCATCTCGTACCATTTTAGCGGTAGAACGTATAATATTTCTGGTTTTTTCATCGCCATCAAGCGCGAGTGTCATGCTCATATCAAACTTAATGATGTCAACGGGCATGTGTGCAAGGTAGCGAATGGAGGAGTAGCCACTGCCAAAATCATCTAGCGCAATTAAAAATCCTTGGTTGCGTAAGGTGTTTAAAACGGTTTTGGCGTACTCCATATGGTCAATAAGGGTGTTTTCAATGATTTCGATGACGATTTTATAGTCTTTTAAGTAGGGCAGAAAGGGTTCAAATAGATCAACAAAATTTGATTTTAAGAGTGTTTTACCTGAGACATTAATCGAAACCCCTGTATTGGAAGGAATGTGCCCTTTTTGAAAGGCGATGAGCATTTGTTGAATAATTTGTGTGTCCATTTCGACTTCTAAGCGGCGACGTTCAACGACTGAAAAAATATCTTTGGGGTAAATGAATAGATCGTCTTTTTTAATGCGGATTAACGATTCGTAATAGAGTTTGTTTTCTTGGACGGAGTGAATGCCTTGTAGGTGCATGTCGATGTGTTTCCCAGTGTGAATGGCCTCAACTATCGTACTGATGATTTGGCTGGACACCAGTGACAAGCTTTCTATCTCTAGCTGACTTTCGTAACATTGAATTTTGTGTTGGTGAGACTGTTTAGCTTTGTACATGGCGATGTCTGCCTGACGTGGCAGGTTGAGTAAATCGCCACGTAAATTTTTAGAATTTTGATGTGCAAGGTGGCTGATGCCTATGCTGAAAGAGAGCTTTTCTTTAATGCCAATACCACAAAAATTATGATTTTTAAGGGCTTTTAAGCATTTTTTTGCAATGGCAAACGCTTCATGCAGTGGCTGTTTTTGAATAATGGCGACAAATTCATCCCCCCCTATTCGAAAGACGTCGTATTGTGAGGGTAGGTTTTTTTGGATGGTTTTGGCGCTGGTTCGAATCACGTCGTCGCCAATTTCATGACCATAGGTATCGTTAAGTGCTTTAAAAAAATCGCAATCAAAGAGAATAAAGCTGATATCGGTTGGGTTGTACTCGTAAGTATCAACCAATTGGCTCCACATTTCATCAAAGGCACGTCGGTTAAAAATTTCAGTTAACGCATCTTGTCTGGCTTGTTTCCATACTTTTTCATATTGTGTATTAAGTTCTTTTTGAGCCGTTTGTAGGTCTCGATGATAGTCATGAATGGAGTGTTTTAAGGCCTCAAATTCTTTAATTAAAAAGGTCTCATTAGGCTGTGTATTTTCATCATTCGTGCTTTCTTTAAGTTGTTGAACATAATTGGCAAGTATTTGCATGGGACGACTGAACAGGCGTTGAAAAATAATAATGATTAATAAAGAAAAGACACTGAGTAAGACAATAATATCCACAATAAAACGTTTAATTTGTGTCCAAAGTTCATTTGCAACGGTATTTTCAATGGGTTCAAAATGTATGTGGGAGGATAGATCGGATAAGCTTGCCGTCTGGGTTTCAGTAAACTTAATGCTTTGTGGGTTAATGTATTTAAGTTCATTTTCTTCGATTAGATAGGGACGTAGATCGATGGATATACCAACATAGCCTAAAAGCGTTTGTGAATCGCGTGCAAAAATAGGTTCAAACATATGAAGGTAGGCTTTGGTGGGGGAGATAAAAATTAACTTAGCTTCTTCTTTTGTTTGAATTTGTAAAGGAAGTGGCGCATTTAGGTTTCCCTCATCCATTGGGGGCATTAAAAGCCATTTGTTTTGATCGTATAGCTCAATTTGAGCATAGTTATTTTTAAAGTAGCCGCTTCCTTTGAGTCGGTCTTCATGCCAAAAATAGTAGTAACTTGGGTCTTCAATTTGTTGGCGAATTTCATCCCAGTCCGCTAGTTCAAGTAGGTTACTGGTTAGGTTGATAATGGCGTCATCAAGTACAACCTCGAACTCTTTTTGGGCCTGTTGCAGTGTTTTTTCTTGCAGCGCGGTTTGTACGCTTTGTGTTTGTGAATATAAGTTGCTAACAAGCAGAGTCAATAAAATAACCCCTGCGATTAAGAAGAAGGCAAAATAAACTTTAACAGGCTGAATAAAATAGGATTTTAATGGCATGTAATGACTCTTTTAAGGGGGTGTTTGATTTAAAATATCAATAATTTTTTCTTGTAGGTCAAATTCGTACTCGCGTGAAAAAAAATGGTTAGCGCCTTCAATGGTAATGAGATTGGTTGGCGTCCGCTTCAACGCATCGAGCCATTTTCGGCCTACTTTATGAAAACGTTTGTCGGCACCCCCCATAATGGTATAGCTGGGTATGCTTAAGCTATCAAGTAAGCTTAATGTGTAGGGTTTGTCCATTTTGAGGTAAGATAAAAAGCTTTCAGGCGTGGCGTAATATTGATTGTTGCAAAATAAAAATTGATAATGAGAAGGTTTGTTGATACGACTTTTTAAGAGCGTTTGGGCTTTGGTCACCTCTTCTGGAAGAATACCCAGTTCGGATCCGTTTAAATAAAATAAGCTGGTCAAGATGATGGATGAAATGTTGGGATAATTGGCTTTTGAAGCGTATTCAAGTAATTCTAGGCTTCCACTGGAGTGACCTATAAGAATGATTTTGGCGTGGCCTTGAGCGTGTAACCAATCAACCCAATGGGAAATTTCGATAATATCTCGTTGTAAGGTGTGTGTGTGTAAAGAGGTGCATTTTACCAAGCTACGTCGTTGAGAAATATTAAGTGTTAAGGTGGGCGCAAGCGTGGTAAAACCTTCGGATTGAAGTATATTTGAAATTGATGTTACGGTAAAAAACTGATTGGTTGCTAAGAAACCATGTAGGATTAATACCGCAGGTTTTGAAGACTCTCCCTGTGCATAGCTTGCTTCTGCTGTGAGATTAAAGGGGGGGATTTTTTGAGTCACGGTTTTAGCCTGAACCGATAGACATAGAGCAAACAAGCTAATGCCGAAGCTTTTTATTATGAACAATGCATGTTGTTTCATAGGATTAGGACTCTCTAAAATAAGGTCTAACGTTCAGTTATATTTTGCATACGGTATACCAATGGAATTGTTACGCGACATATTGGCCACTTGCTGAGTGGTTATGGCATATTCAAGGATTGGTTCTTCTTAAAATTCTAACAGTAAATATGATGCAAATACTAATTAATTATCGAGTTTTAAAGGGGTAAAATATCGTTACTTGATAGGTTTACTAAGGGATGGGTGAAAAAGCATTATGTGTGGGATTTGTGGTGAAATTTATTGGAATGGTCAGTTTTCAAGCGCGGATCGTTTAGAGAAAATGTTGCAACCGATGATTCATCGTGGGCCAGATGATGGTGGAATTTGGCAGTCAGATCACGTTGGTTTAGGGCATCGTCGTCTTGCGATTATTGATCTGTCAGAAGCGGGGCATCAGCCCATGCAAGACAAAGAGTTGGTGTTGGTTTTTAATGGCTGCATTTATAACTACCAAACGCTTAAGATTACTTTAGAAGAATTTGGGCACGTATTTCAATCACATTCGGATACCGAGGTTATTTTAAAAGCTTATCGACAATGGGGCATGGAGTGTGTTCAGCACTTTGAAGGAATGTTTGCCTTTGCCATTTGGGATGATGACCTACAACAACTGTTGTTAGCAAGAGACCGCTTAGGCATTAAGCCTCTTTATTATGCACCTGTTGAAGGGGGCGTGCGTTTTGCCTCAAATACTCAGGCGTTGTTAACCAGTGATGATATTGATACGGAAATTGACCCCGTTGGGTTGCATCATCAGTTAACGCTGCACGCGGTGATTCCTGCGCCCCATACTATTTTAAAAGGTATTCGTAAGCTTAAGCCTGGTCACTGGATGATTATTAACCCCGATGGTCAAATGTTTAAAAAGTCATTTTGGCATTTAAAAACCACGGCGGAAAAACAGGAAAACAGAGCGCTTTTGCCAAAGACAGAACGTGAGTGGGTTGATTCGATTCATGAGCAGTTGAAAGAAGCGGTATTTAAACGTTTAACGGCCGCAGACGTGCCTGTGGGGGTTTTGCTTTCAGGGGGGCTGGATTCCAGCTTATTGGTGGCACTGTTGGATGAAGCGGGGGTAAAAAATATTAAAACCTTCTCGATCGGGTTTGAGGACGCGGAAGAGGAGAAGGGCAATGAGTTTGAGTTTTCGGACTTAGTGGTTGAGCGATACCAGACCGATCATCAAAAAATTCAAATATCAAATCAAGAGGTACTGCCACGATTGCACGAAGCGGTAGCGGCCATGTCTGAACCGATGGTTGGGCAAGATGCCGTGGCTTTTTACCTATTATCAGAGCAGGTATCAAAAAGTGTTAAGGTGGTGATGTCGG
>JAMOLY010000122.1 GCA_027068835.1 Thiomicrorhabdus sp.
AAAGCCGCTCTATTGGTAAAGATGAGTCGGCCCTTTTCATTTCTTTAATCACTTTAATGCTGGATTGTCTCGAATGAAAAAGGCCGTTGCTTTTTTTAAAAGTGCTACATCCATTTTTGAATCGGCAAGTTGTTTTTCAAGTTCTTGAATTCGGCGCTTATCAGGGTTTAGAGCAGTTTTTCCTTCAATAGGTTCGCCTTTTTGTTCGGCTAGATACTGCTCTTTCCAACGTGCGACGGCCGTATAGCCTGCGCCTGATATATCCATTACTTGTTGATGGGTGTAGTTTTCGATGATCATGAGCTTGGCGTATTCTAGTTTTTGATCTGTGCTAAAAGGTTAGTCGAGATTTTCTAGCTTTCTTGGTCATGTTATATCCTATAAATATTAAGGTTATTATAGGCTATAGATCCCTACAGCTTTATTAGACCACTACAAATCCTTGTAGGTGGGGGGGGAGAAAATTTTCTATTTTTGTCAGTCGTCATTTTTCCTTTTCTCAAGCGTCTGTTTTTCTTGATTTTTTCGTGCAATCTCATCCCAATCAATGTTATTACATGCCTCACAAGGGGCTTTGAAAATACCGAGCTTCACCAGTAGGGCGTGTAGTTTACAACCTACACAAAACCCAAAGACCGCTTCTAGCCACATCAGTGCAATACAGACCCAAACTAAGTTCACAGCAATGCCCGATGGGATGTAGTTCTCAGTTTCAGGCAGCAGTGGACTGTTAAATACGGTATTTACCCAGCCCGCTAAAACTTCGGGGTTAAAAAAGACAATACAAAAGGTAATAAAATTGGCGCCCAGTGTCCAAGCAAACCGTTTGGGCACAAGGGGTTTCCAAACGGGAGGCGTGTTGCGGGCTAAAAAGGTACAGAAGCAGATGGTGGGCGAGAAGCGTGCGGTAAACACAAACATGCCCGCAATCATTTCAAACAGGGCATAGAACAAAATAATGGTTTGCGTACTGTACTCATAAGTGCGTTTTGTGGCTTCGACCGTATAAACAATACGGTTTTCCCAGTCGGTATCATAGGTGTCCACAGCGGTATTGCCATCCACCACCCAAGAAGAGGTGTACACCACATCAAACAGCGTTAAGCCCATAAATAGCGGAATAATAAGTAAAATACCCGCACGCATTCGCATCACAACGTCGTTAATGTAAATTTCGGGTTCTTTGGGGTCTCTAAACCAGAGGTTTTTGATGGAATTTGACACTATTTTTTCCTTTTTCTTAGAAAGGGAGTGAAATTATTATACGCTGTTTTTTATTGCACGATTCCAGAGATAAAAAATAGGGAGCATCGCGTTGATAGGGTGGATTTAATGCTATAATTCTCGCTATTTATTTTTATTCAATTTCAGTGGTTTATGCTGGGATACCCTCCAAAGATTTAAGCAGGTTTTTACGTAATGAGTCAAGATTCAAACACGGAAGCAGTCGCGCGTCCCGTTAATTTTATTCGCAATATTATTAATGACGATTTAGCGAGTCATAAACACGATCATGTACACACGCGGTTTCCGCCAGAACCCAATGGGTATTTACACATTGGTCACGCTAAGTCCATCTGTTTAAACTTTGGGTTGGCGCAAGATTATCAAGGGGAATGCAACCTACGTTTTGATGACACCAATCCCTCTAAAGAGGAGTTGGAGTATGTGGAGGCGATTAAACAAGACGTGAGTTGGTTGGGCTTTGAGTGGAGTGGAGAGCCTAAGTATTCGTCTAATTATTTTGATCAGTTCTATCAATACGCCGTTGAACTCATTGAAAAAGGCTTGGCGTATGTCTGTTTCTTAAATGCCGAAGAGACACGCGCCTACCGTGGTTCTTTAACTGAAGCGGGTAAAGACAGCCCCTATCGTGATACCTCGCCAGAAGAGAATTTGACTCTGTTTGCCAAAATGAAAAACGGTGACTTTAAAGAGGGCGAGTGTGTGTTACGCGCCAAAATTGACATGGCTTCTTCTTTTATGTGTTTGCGAGACCCTGCGTTGTATCGTGTGCGTTTTGAACATCACCACCAAACAGGGGATGCGTGGTGCATTTACCCTATGTACGATTTTGCCCACTGTATTTCCGATGCGATTGAGGGCATTACTCATTCACTTTGTACGCTGGAGTTTCAAGATAATCGCCGTTTGTACGACTGGGTATTGGATCATTTGGAGGACTTTAACCGTCCTGATCGCCCCCATCAGTATGAATTTTCACGTTTAAACCTTGAATACACGGTGATGTCAAAACGTAAGTTGCATCAATTGGTCAGTGATAACTTGGTGTCGGGCTGGGACGATCCTCGTATGCCAACGATTTCGGGTTTGCGTCGCCGTGGTTATACGCCTGCGTCTTTGCGAGATTTTGCCGAACGCATTGGCATCTCTAAAGTAGACAGCATGACGGGGATGGATATTTTAGAAGCGTCCATTCGAGACGATTTAAACAAGGTTGCGCCACGCTCAATGGCCGTATTAAACCCCGTTAAGTTGGTGATTGAGAACTTTGATGGAGAGCCGTTAAGCATTCAAGCGCCGATTCACCCTCAAAATGAAGCCATGGGCAAGCGTGAAATTTTCTTTGGTCGAGAGTTGTACATTGATCGAGCGGATTTTTTAGAAGAAGCTCCTAATGGTAAATATCAGCGTTTGGCGTTAAATAAAGAGGTGCGTTTGCGTAATGCCTTTATTGTGAAAGGCGTTCGAGTGGATAAAGACGAAGCAGGAAACATCACCACCATTTACGGCACTTACGACCCTGAAACCTTGGGTAAAAAACCAGCGGATGGGCGTAAAGTAAAAGGGGTCATTCATTTTGTAGAAGCCTCTACCGCCTTGCCTGCGGTGTTTCGAATTTACGATCGTTTGTTTACCGTTGAAAACCCTGTGAAAGAACCAGATTTTGAAGCGGTGATTAATACCGAATCGCTGGTGGTAAAACAGGGGTTTGTGGAAGCGGGATTGGCTAATTCAGAACCTGAAAGAGCGTACCAGTTTGAACGAGAAGGCTATTTTTGTCGGGATAACCAAGCAGGGGAGGTTCAAATTTATAACCGAACCGTTCCTTTACGCGATACATGGAGTAAAAAATGATTAAAATTAACGCACAAAGAATCTGTGGTGTTGAACTCAGTAGCAATGAAGCGATTATCACTTTGTTAGTGGTTGAAGAGGGCGCTATGTTTCATTTGCCAGAGTGCCGTGTAACGCGCATTGCTTGTAAAAACCCAGACGATGCCAGTGAGTTACGCTATTTTCAAAAAACCTTTGAGCAGTTGGCACAAGATTATCAAATTGATCAAGTGGTGGTTCGTGAACGTATGAAAAAAGGTAAGTTTTCGGGCGGAGCCAATGGCTTTAAGTTAGAGGCTGCGTTGCAGTTGTCGGATAAATTGAATACCGTTTTGATCTCTCCAACTGATATTAAAGCGAACCTTAAGCGTTACCCGTTGCCCATTACCTTTGCCGAAACAGGGTTGAAAAAATTTCAAGAGTCGGCCTTTATGACTGCATTTGCTTATTATGCGGGTAAGCATGAGTGGTAACATTTTTATTATCAAATAAAAGGCGCTATTAACAGCGCCTTTTTTATTTTTATTTGTTTTATATTGAGAAAAAATAATGTCTACAAAAATCCCCCCCCCCCCTTAAACCATCCAACTCTTTTAGCCACTTAGAGCTACCTCTATCCCAATTGGATAACTTAACTCAGTTAGGCTATACAGAGATGACCCCCATTCAAGAAGCGGCCTTGCCGTTAGGACTGGGGGGGGAAGATTTAATTGCGCAAGCCAAAACGGGCAGTGGTAAAACCGCTGCATTTGGTATTCCGTTGCTGAATAAACTGGATGTTAAATCGCTTGTTATTCAAGGTTTGGTAATGTGCCCAACGAGAGAGCTGAGCAACCAAGTGGCGGATGAACTGCGCCGTTTGGCACGTTTTCAGCAAAATATTAAAATCATCACCCTGTGTGGTGGTGTGCCAATGCGTCCGCAAACGACCTCGTTGGAGCATGGTGCGCATGTGGTGGTGGGTACACCAGGGCGAATTCGAGACCATATTGAAAAGGGTCAATTGGATTTAAGCCAAGTGCATACCGTGGTGTTGGATGAGGGTGACCGTATGTTGGAGATGGGCTTTAAAGGGGAGATGATTCATATTTTAGGGTTTACCCCTGATAACCGTCAAACCTTGTTGTTTTCAGCGACCTTTCCAGAAGACATTAAGTACATCAGCCGACGTTTTCAGAAAAATCCAATGGAAATTTCAGTGGAATCGCACCACGATATGGAGACCATTGACCAGCAGTTTTACATTTGTCACCATCAAGAAAAACTGGAAGGTCTGGTGAAACTGTTGGCGTTTAATGGCTTTGAACACGCGCTGATTTTTTGCAACACCAAAAAATTGGTACAAGAAGTATCCGATTATTTGGAAGAGCGTGGCTTCAGTGCACTGGCCTTGCATGGCGACATGGAGCAACGAGAGCGTGAGCAAGTGTTGATTCAATTTAAGCATCACAGTGCTAATTTATTGGTCGCAACCGATGTGGCGGCACGTGGCTTGGACATTGAAGCTTTACCTGCGGTTATTAACTACGAACTGCCCTACGAGCAAGACACCTACGTACATCGTATTGGGCGTACGGGGCGTGCAGGATTGGAAGGGGTGGCGATTACCCTGTTTACCGAAAAAGAGAGTTATAAACTCAGCCGTTTGGGTGAGCTACAAGGTCATGCGTTGTCGTATGAATCGATTGATTTAATCCCCAGTAAACGCGGTGCGCGTGTACAACCCAAATATGTAACACTGTATATTTCAGGTGGACGCAAAGATAAAGTACGCCGTGGTGATGTGTTGGGCGCGATTACGCAAGCCGCTGGTGTGGAAGGAAAATACATCGGAAAAATTGATGTGGTGGATCACTCAACCTATGTGGCAGTAGAGCCTGACTACGCGCACCAAGTGGTGAGTAAGCTGAACCAAGGAAAAATCAAAGGCCGTAAGTTTAAGGTTGGGCGTTTGGTTTGAAGCCTGACAGATTTTTTTCTATTTACAAAAAAAGATAATAACAGCAGTTTTTTCGCTTTTACTTGCACAAAAATATGGTTTAAGATGGTTTTTTACTACTCAGTGAGTAGTCCAAAATAAGGAGTGTGACTGTGGCAACCGTAGTGGTAATTGGTGCAAGTACAGGTGGTTTACCCATGTCTTATGAGCTTCGTAAGCATTTAGATGCGGGGCATACGGTAAAGGTAGTGAGTGCCGTTGAAAACTTTAATTTTATTCCATCCAACCCGTGGGTTGCTGTGGGTTGGCGTAAGCCTGAAGATATCTCATTTAAATTGGAACCGTATTTAACCCGTAAAGGCATTGAATTTTATCATCAAACGTGTACGGGGATTGACCCTGTTCAAAACAAGGTCACGTTGGGCGATGGCTCTGAAATGGCGTATGACTATTTAATTTTGGCAACAGGCCCTACCTTGGCATTTCATGAAGTAGAAGGGCTAGGGCCTAAAAGCCAAGGCGGTTTTACCTCATCCATTTGCACCACGCCCCATGCGGCAGAAGCCTATGAACAGTGGGAAGCATTTTGTGAAACTCCAGGGCCAATTGTTGTGGGTGCGGTACAAGGCGCATCTTGTTTTGGCCCTGCGTATGAATTTGCGATGATTATGGAGACGGATTTACGTAAGCGTAAAATTCGCAATCAAGTTCCCATGACCTTTGTGACCGCAGAACCTTACATTGGTCATCTTGGATTGGGGGGCGTAGGGGATTCACAAGGGTTAATGGAATCGGAGATGCGTCAGCGTCATATAAAATGGATTTGCAACGCCAAAGTGACGAAAGTTACCGATGGTTTGATGTTTGTGGATGAACACAATCTTCAGGGCGAAGTGATTCAACAGCATGAATTGCCATTTAATTATTCGATGATGTTACCTGCGTTTAAAGGATCTAAATTTTTACAAGAGATTGTGGATGCCGACCCTGAAAAAGCAGGCGGAGCTTTGGTGAACCCTAGAGGGTTTGTGAAGGTAGATCAATTTAGCCGAAACCCAACCTATCATAATATTTATGCCTTGGGTGTGGGCATTGCCATCGCGCCTGTAGACACGGATTGTCCCGTACCTTGTGGCACCCCTAAAACAGGATTGATGATTGAGTCGATGGTGAGTGCCGTTTGCCAAAATATTCAAGAAAATTTGCAAGGCAGAGAAGCCAGTGCCGAGCCAACATGGAATGCATTTTGTTTGGCCGACATGGGCGATACAGGCGTGGCTTTTGTGGCATTGCCTCAAATTCCACCACGTAACTTAACGTGGGCTAAAAAAGGAAAATGGGTGCATTTGGCAAAAATAGCATTTGAAAAATATTTCATTCGTAATATGAAAGCAGGGGTTTCAGAGCCTGTTTATCAAAAATATGTGTTAAAAATGATGGGAATTCATCGCTTAAAATCAGACGATAAATAGCGATTTTAAATCCCCCCCCCCCATTTTTTTGGGGGAGGGGGGGGGGGGATTATTTGATTTGGCCTTTTTCAGGCACCACCTGATTGTTTTACCTAATTTTAACCAGTATGCCAAACAGAGGGTGGTCAATATAGTGAAGCTCGCCGGGTTTTATTTTTCGGCTTTCAGCCAGGTTAAAACGCCAGTGAGTGGGTAGGTAATCAATATCCACTTGTTGGTTCTCTGCAACGGCTTTTCGTATTTTAGAAGGAATACGTTTTTCCAGCTCTAAATCAAACTGTACGTGCGCAAATCGCGTTTTATAGAGCTTAACCGTTCCAAGTAAGCGAGTACCCCCACGGTCGTTTTCAATCAGTACTGTTGGTGTTTTTTTGGGGCTGTAGGAATTTTGTGACCAAGCTTGGTGAAAAACTATACGGTAGTTTTTTGCCACTTTTTTAGCCACACTGTTGAGCTGTTTGTCTCTTTTTTTAAGAGATAAACGTGATTTTTGCGGTGCATTCAGTGACACACTGTTGTCGGTGTTGGGCAGTTCTATCTCGTCAGGCCAGCGCTCCTCTGTCCAACCTTTTAGCGCATGATTCTCAAAAATAATCACTTCAATCGTGTAGTTTTTCGCTTGTGCTGTTGACTGAACTGACATTAAGCCAATAAACACAGACAGTGTTGCGAAAGAAAGCCCTTTTTTGAATAGGGGGGGGGATATTTTTTTGTGCGTTGTTAGCATAGCGCAACGAGTCCTTTAACGAATATTCTTTATTAACAGTTCAATCGCGTTAATGCGTTGATTAATGTCTGGCATTGTATCTAAAAATTTAAGTTCTGTTTGGCCTTTTAGTTGATATTGCTTAGGGTATGCCTGAATGAGCTGTATCAGCTTAAGCGGATCAACATCGGGTTGAGCATTAAATTGAACACGAATCATCTGTTCGGTCGCGTCCAATTTAGTGATGCCAATCGGTTCAATTAACAGTTTTACTTGCGTAACCAGCAGTAGGTTTTTAACTTGATCGGGCAGTAGGCCAAAGCGGTCAATCATCTCCACTTCCAACTCTCTTAATGCGCCTTTGCTTTGTGCGCTGGCAATGCGCTTATAAAAGACTAATCGGGTATGCACATCAGGTAAATAAGTTTCTGGGATTAAAGCAGGAACACTTAAATTAACTTCGCTTCCTGTATGCAAAGTGGTGTTTAGTTCAGGCTGTTTTCCAGATTTTAATGCATTTACCGCACGTTCGAGCAGTTCGCTGTACAGCCCAAACCCAATCTCTTGAATTTGCCCCGATTGTCCGTCACCGAGCAACTCGCCCGCACCGCGTATTTCCAAATCGTGGCTGGCCAAAATAAACCCAGCCCCCAGCGTATTGTATTTGGCAATAGCTGTCAGGCGTTTTTCGGCATCTTTTGAAATGGACTCTTTGCCAGCGGTAAACAGATAGGCGTAAGCGCGATGGTGAGAACGTCCTACACGCCCCCGCAATTGATGCAGTTGCGCCAAGCCAAATTTATCAGCTCGATCAATTAAAATGGTGTTGGCCGTGGGAATGTCTATCCCCGTTTCAATAATGGTCGAGCACACCAAAATATTGTAACGACGGTGATAAAAATCCTCCATCACCGATTCCAGCTCACGTTCGTTCATTTGACCGTGCGCAAAGCTTACCTTGGCCTCAGGAATCAACGTTTGAATGTGTTCAACCATCTGCTCCATTTTAGAGACTTGGTTGTAGAGAATGTACACCTGACCGCCACGGCGAATTTCTCGTAGCGAAGCCTCTCTAACCACATCATCGTTCCACTCTTGCACAAAGGTTTGTACCGCAAGGCGCTTGGCAGGGGGGGAGGCAATAATCGACAGGTCTCGCAGGTCGTTCATTGCCATATTAAGTGTACGTGGAATGGGCGTGGCGGTCATGGTTAAAATATCCACTTCGGCACGCATCTTTTTCAGTTGTTCTTTTTGACGCACACCAAAGCGGTGCTCTTCATCGACAATAATTAAGCCAAGCTCTTGGTACCCCACGTCTTTTTGAATGAGTTTATGTGTACCGATAATAATATCCACCTGACCCTTTTTAAGGTCTTCGAGTATTATTTTTTGTTCTTTGGCACTCTGAAAACGAGACAGTACCTCAATACGCATGGGCCAATCGGCAAAACGGTTTTTAAAGTTTTCGTGATGCTGGTGTGCCAGTAGGGTGGTGGGCACTAAAATCGCTACTTGCTTGCCATCGTACGCCGCAATAAAGGCTGCACGCATCGCCACCTCGGTTTTACCAAAGCCTACGTCGCCACAAATTAGGCGATCCATCGGTTTGTCGGAATGCATGTCGTCAAACACCGCATCAATGGCTTGTTGCTGATCAGGGGTCTCTTCAAAAGGAAAGCTGGCCGAAAAACGTTGGTACGCTTCGGCAGGTGTTTTAAAAGCATAACCTGGTCGGGCAGCACGTTGGGCGTAAATATCCAATAGCTCGGCGGCAACATCGTGTACTTTTTCAGCCGCTTTACGTTTGGCTTTTTCCCAGCGGTCACTGCCCAGCTTGTGAAGGGGCGCAGTTTCAGGCGTTGCGCCCGTGTAACGGCTGATGAGATGCAAAGAGGTAACTGGCACATAGAGCTTAGCATCACCCGCGTATTGCACCATTAAAAACTCTTTCTCTTCATCATTAATGTTTAGACTCTCTAAGCCTAAATAGCGGCCTACGCCGTGATCAATATGCACAATTGGACTACCAATATCGAGTTCAATCAGATTGCTGATGGCACTGTCAAAATCATTATGTTTGCGCTTACGGCGACGTTTTTGAATCACCGTTTTGCCAAAAATTTGCGATTCCGACAAAATGCACAACTGTTCGTTATAAACGGACTCTTCAAGCGGGCTTACAAAAATAGAGGGAGTTTTAGAGCGTCCTTGGCTGTGTGCTAACGCCTCTTGCCAGTCTTCAACAATGCGAGGTTTATGTTTGTGTTTAGCAAGAAGAGTCAGTAACGTCTCTCTACGGCCAGTACTTTCAGCACTGAAAATAACCTGCCCGGTGTAGTGGTCTAAAAAAGCGTTAAGCTTAGCAAGCGGGTAATCGCTTTGCGATTGAATACTGAGACCAGGCAGTGTTTTGGTGGCAAAATTTGTGGTATTTTTGGGCGAGACCGTTGGTTCTAACGTAATGCGGTGATAGGCTTTGAGTGCGGTTAAAAACTCTGTGGTGCTTAAAATAATTTCTTCGGGCTTGAGCAGTGGAAAATCTGGGTTGTGTTGCCCAACTTGATAACGCTCTTGGTATTCCGATTGAATTTTTTCAAGTGTGCTGTCCAAGCTGCTTATACTCTTTTTGCTATCTTGTGCATCGTTATGGTTAAAGTCAAAAAACAGCGTATTTAAAGGGAGGTATTCAAATAAAGTCGTTAGCTTTTGATGAAAAAACGGCAGGTAATACTCCAGCCCTCCAACGGACTGTTTATCAGAAACCGCTTTATATAAATGCGCTTTTCTCGCCTCATCCCCAAAGTACTGTTTAAATTTTTGCCTAAATAAATCAATGCCTTGGTCGGTAAAATTAAACTCTTTTGCAGGAAGAAGTTTAATCTCATCTATCTGCTCAATGGAGCGTTGATTGTCTGGATTAAAGCTACGAATGGTCTCAATTTCATCATCAAACAAATCAATTCTAAAAGGCGTTTTACTGCCCATTGGAAACAGATCAATAATGGAGCCTCTGATCGCAAACTCCCCATGTTCCATTACTTGGCTTACACGTTGATAACTGCTGGCCTCCAGTTTTTGGGTAAACGGTTCAATCGCTAACGTATCGCCACATGCCAGCAAAAAAGTGAAGTGTTGAATGTAGTCCAACGGTACAATTTTTTGAATGACAGTGGAGATTGGTAAAATCAAAATGCCCTGCTTTAGATTGGGCAAACGATATAACGTTTTAAGGCGTTCCGAAATAATATCTTGATGTGGCGAAAATTGATCGTAAGGCAAGGTTTCCCACTCAGGAAACGAAAGAATGTTATGGTTTTCGGGTAAAAAAAACGCTAAAGCGTCTTGAAGCTGATTGGCCGTTTGACTGTCTTGCGTTAACACCACAATCAACCCATCAGAATGCTCATAGCTATTCGCAATAGCAAGCGCACTTTCCGTTGGATTTAATGCCCCCCAATAAGAGCGCTGGCCTTTTAAAGTAATATGTTTGGTGCTTAGAGGTGTGGGTGTCATAGT
>JAMOLY010000123.1 GCA_027068835.1 Thiomicrorhabdus sp.
CGCAGGTTCGAATCCTGCCAGCCCTGCCAATATCCTTTCCAAATTCCCCAAATCATTTTTTCCTCGAACAGGAGCGCCTGTAGATGGCTACTAAAAATGTCATGATTTTTGCGGGAAACGCAAATGTTAGTCTGGCAGAAAAAATTTCCGAATATTTAGAAATTCCTTTAGGCAAAGCAGATGTCGGTCGATTTAGCGATGGCGAAATCATGGTCGAAATTAAAGAATCTGTTCGTGGTCAAGATGTTTATGTATTACAACCCACCTGTACGCCAGAACCAGCCGTTAATCTAATGGAGATGCTGGTCATGATTGATGCACTTAAACGCGCATCTGCCAGCAGTATTTCTGCGGTCATTCCGTATTACGGATTTGCGCGTCAAGATCGTCGTCCTCACTCCGCTCGTGTTCCCATTACGGCACGCTTAACCGCAGATATGATTTCCAATGCGGGCGCTCAGCGAGTGGTTACCGTGGATTTGCACTCGGATCAAATTCAAGGCTTCTTTAATATTCCAGTGGATAATTTGTACGCCTCGCCTTTACTGGTTGAAGACATGCAGCAACATTGTGATTTAGACAATATCGTGATTGTCTCACCTGATATGGGGGGTGTAGTGCGAGCGCGAGCGGTCGCTAAAGCCTTAAATGCCGAGATGGCTATTATTGATAAGCGTCGTCCAAAAGCCAATGTTGCACAAGTGATGAATATCATTGGTGACATTGAAGGGCGTGACTGCTTGATTGTAGATGATATGGTTGATACCGCAGGTACGCTTTGTAAAGCAGCAACTGCACTAATGGAGCGAGGCGCAAACAGCGTATCGGCCTATGTGGTTCATGCGGTATTGTCTGGTTCTGCTGTGGATAATATTACAAACTCTGCATTAAAAGAGGTGATTGTGACGGATTCCATTCCTCAAACGAGAGCCATAAAAGAGTGCGCTAAAATTAGAACAATTACCATTGCCAATATTTTAGGCGAGACCATTCGACGTATTAACCAAGATGAGTCGGTAACGTCTTTGATGAATCTCATTAAATAAGCCTTCTAAGGCAAAGTTTGTATTCTTCTAAAATGCCCAGTGATGGGCATTTTTTTTGGGTATTAGAAGGGGGGATCGTTTTATAAAAAGTACTTAAAAAGATAGAAAAAATTGAAATTTTAAGTATAATCCTCGCTTCCCTTGCGTTTGGTCGCGAACGTAAGACATTTTAATCAGATTTTATTGTTCATAATTAAAAGTGATTTTAGGTCATTTTTACCAATATTATCGATCTTTGGAGTAAACAACATGAGCCAGAATTGGACAGCAAATCTTCGTACAGAAGAAGGGAAAGGTGCGAGCCGCCGCCTTCGTCATGCGAATAGAGTACCTGCTATTATTTACGGTGCAGGAAAAGAGGCGGTCTCCGTCTCTTTATTAGCAAACTTTGTAAAACATGCGTTTGAAAATGAAGCATTGTTTAACACGGTTTTAACCATTGATGTGGAAGGTGGAGCTTCTGAAGCGTGTGTGGTAAAAGATATTCAACGTCACCCAGCAACAGGTGCTGTTTTTCATATCGATTTTCAACGTGCAGCTGATAACATTCTTGTGAAAAAAGTACCGTTTACCTTTGTTGGTCAAGAAGCGTCTGCGGGTGTGAAAGCGGGTGGAATGATGTCATTCTTGCAAGCTACTGTTGAGATTAGCTGTCTTGCGAAAGACCTACCAACTGAAATTACTGTTGATGTTTCTGCGATGGAAGCGGGTACAAGCATGCGTCTTTCTGAGCTAGCAATGCCAGAAGGTGTTGCCATTAGAGCATTGGCGCATGGCAACAGTGATTACGATCAGTCCGTTGTAAGCATCAGTAAAGCGAAAGCACGTTAATTTTTTATAAAGGAAGTATTTCCTTGTAAAAAAGTTAATGGTAATTAAGAGCCAGCGTTTATGTCATCTGTTCAGTTAATTGTTGGTCTGGGAAATCCAGGCGATAAATATGACCAGACTCGACATAACGCTGGTTTTTGGTTTGTGGACGACGTAGCGCGTCAATACGGTGTTGTATTTCGTCCAGAGACCAAATTTCTTGGTGAAGTCGCAAGGGTTCAAGCGAATGGTTTGGATGTTTGGTTGTTAAAACCCGCAACTTTTATGAACCGCAGTGGCCAATCCATTCAAGCGTTGGCTAGTTTTTATAAAATTCCTGTTGAATCCATTTTAGTGGTACATGATGAGCTGGATTTGGATGCAGGTGTGGCTAAGCTAAAGCTTAGCGGAGGTCATGGCGGACACAACGGCTTGCGTGATATGATTGCCGTGATGGGAAAAACCTTTCCACGATTGCGTTTAGGGATAGGTCACCCTGGGCATCGAGACCAAGTGGTGGATTATGTTTTGAAATCCCCTTCCAAAATAGACCGACAATTGATTGATGATGCGGTTTATCATGCAAGCAAAGTGATGCCTGATGTTATTCAAGGCGATATGCAAAAAGCCATGCACATACTTCATTCAAAATAATTTTATACCCCCCCCCTTAGCTTTACTTTCAGGAGAATCAAAATGGCAATTAAATGTGGAATCGTTGGGCTACCAAACGTTGGAAAATCGACACTGTTTAATGCATTAACCAATGCAGGCATCGAATCTGCAAACTATCCATTTTGTACCATTGAGCCTAATGTCGGTGTCGTTCCAGTACCCGATTCAAGAGAAGATGCATTGGCGAAAATTGTTAAGCCAGAGCGTGTAATGCCAGCAACCGTCGATTTTATGGACATTGCAGGACTGGTGGAAGGTGCGTCTAAAGGGGAGGGCTTAGGAAATAAATTTTTAGCCAATATTCGTGAAACGGATGCCATCGTTCAGGTAGTGCGCTGTTTTGAAAATGATGACATTGTGCATGTCGCAGGAAAAATTGACCCTATTAATGACATTGAAGTGATTAATATGGAGTTGACACTTGCAGACATGGAGTCAATTGATAAAGCCATTGCCAAAGTTCAGCGCATTGCAAAAAGTGGCGACAAGGAAGCCACAGCACGATTGAACTTGTTACAAAAAGTTGCAAAAGAGATTGAAGAGGGGCAGTTAATTCGTTTAATTGGCTTAACAGAAGATGAGTTAGCGTCGTTGCAAGACTTACACTTATTAACCGTTAAACCCATGATGTACATTGCCAATGTAGACGAAGATGGTTTTGAAGATAACGCCATGTTAGACGCGGTGCGTGTATTGGCCGAAAAACAAAATGCCATGGTCGTCCCTATTTGTGCTTCCATTGAAGCGGAAATTGCGGAGCTGGATGCCGAAGATAAAGCCGATTTTTTAGAAGCAATTGGTCAAGAAGAGCCTGGGCTAAATCGTGTGATCAGTGCAGGGTATGAGTTATTAGGTTTGCAAACCTACTTTACCGCAGGGGTGAAAGAAGTACGTGCTTGGACGGTTAAAAAGGGCGCAACCGCACCTCAAGCCGCAGGCGCCATTCATACCGATTTTGAAAAAGGCTTTATTCGTGCCGAAGTCACCGCATACGATGATTTTATTGAATATCAAGGGGATGCGGGGGCTAAAACCGCTGGTAAACAACGCTTGGAAGGAAAGGAGTATATTGTTCAAGATGGCGATGTCATGCATTTTAGATTTAACGTTTAAAAACCAATAAAATTTAGAGTCTCGATATTGACTTATGTTGTAGAGCCTCTATAATACGCGAATTCTTTTGGCTACATAGCTCAGTTGGTTAGAGCACATCACTCATAATGATGGGGTCCCAGGTTCAAATCCCGGTGTAGCCACCATATTCTTAAATTAACCCGCCTTGTGCGGGTTTTTTTATGTCTAAAATAATATTTTTTTGTTTGTCATTTGATGTTGAATTTAGGAGAGTTAAATTTAAGTTATAAGCTTATCGAGTTTACTAAAAATTTCTGTTAAGTGATGCTGCTTGTAGTGTTCGCAACCCTGTAAGTAGTAACATTAATAGCTCCTGATGGTAGTGCGTAAGGTATAAAAAATTCAAATATAAGGTGATTTTTTTTAGCTCAAGATATGTTGGTTCTGCGTTGATTTGCGCTAAGTGTGTGTATATTATGACTTTGTATTTAAGTGCACTTGCTGTCGTAAAATTCATTGAATGTAATGGTTGATTACGCTGCAATTTTTTATGTATCAGGCAAAAGTCTTGGTGGGTTTTTTAAAAAGGTATATGGAGCAGAAATGAAGGTATTTAATAAAACACTCTTGTTAACAGCGATCACCGTTGCTTCTACATCGGCAATGGCGATTGATGTTAATTTCTCTGGGTTTGGAACCATTGGCTATTCACAAAATGATGAAAAAGGCAGTGTTGTGAATGACACAACCAATAAAGGGTCTTGGGGGCAAACGTCTCTGATTGGTTTGCAGGCGGATGTGAAGTTGAACAGTAAGTTTTCAGCAACGGCACAAGTAAAATTATCTGAAGACGTGACCATTGATGAAAAAATGCAAATGACGTTACAGATGGCTTTTTTAGGTTACCAAGCAACGGAATCTCTTAAAATTCGTATTGGTCGCCTTCGTGCGCCCGTTTATTTGGATTCAGAATATTTAGATGTGGGGTATGTTAAAACAACTGCAACAACGCCTCTAGCGGTTTATGGGCAAGCTCCGTTTGCTAATTATAATGGTTTGGATATGATTTTTACTCACTATACCGCCACAGATTTAGAGTTTCAAATACAGCCTTATGTCGGTAAAGAGCAAGTTGAACGAGATTTTAGTTCCATTGGGGTTACGGGTAATCTAGATGCAAACTATCTTGCGGGAATTAATACCTCGTTGGCTGGTGATGATTGGAAGGTGAGAGCGGGCTATACCATTGGTGAAATGAATATGCCTGGTTATGAATCTAACCCTTTTCAACCAGAAGAGTTTTATTTAAATGATGATATGGGTTCTTTTTTAACCGTAGGTGCTAATTATGATAATGGTTCCTTGCTGGCAACGGTTGAGTTTGCAAAGCGCTCGGTTGAAGGTGCAAAATTGGTTACAGACCTAACAGGTGCTTATGTAACGGTTGGGTATCGAATAGATAGCTTTACGCCTTACTTTACTTATCAAAGACAGGAGACAGGTGATAAGAACCGTGAAGTTGGGGTTAATTCAGATTTTAATGCATTGAGTGTTGGCGCTAAATATGAGTTTTCTAAAGTTGCCCTGAAGGCTGAAGTGACAAATTATGAATTTGGTAAAAACGGTATTTATGGTTATACAAACACTTTAACTGGAAACGCAACAACAACGTTAAAATCAGCCAAAGTCTTTAACTTAACACTAGAAACGATGTTTTAAGGAGTTTTCATGAAAAAATTAATTACCGTGTCTATCTTAATGATGCCCTTATCAGTTGTTTTTGCTGGAGTTGTTGCAATTTCAAATCCTTCGGACAGTTATTCAGCAAAGGATGTTACCAATGCTTGGAAAGGCAAAACGACTGCGCAATTGGTTGAAAACGCATCGGCGTCTGATGGGTTTTACAGTGATGTTGTGGGTAAAAGTGCAGAAAGTGTTGCTAAAAAAATTAAGCGTAAAGTCTTTTCTGGACGTATGTCACCACCTAAAGAGCTTCCCTCTGACTCTGAGGTGATTAAATACATCTCTGCAAATCCAGGATCCATTGGGTATGTGAAGGATTCAAGTGTGGATGGCTCTGTTAAAGTCATTAAATAATGCTTAATTTTCTCCCCCCCCCTATCCCCTTTGTATATTTAAAAGGAGATAGGGGGGGAGAGAAAATTAAGTTTGCTTGTTTTAATTTATCTATTTATCCCGATATTTGTTTAGAGTAGGTAAATTAAAGTGCATTTAGGTTTGTCTTAGGGAAATAAAAAGGATGTTACATGAATAATTTACGCCCATCGGCTACCGTTGATGCTCAAGGGATTATTGTAGATGTTAACCAAGATTATTTAGATTTACTGGGTTACTCTCTTAACGAGATGCTTAACCAGCCCATTCAAAAGTTTCAATCCAGCGCTTTTCCAAAGCAAATACAAGATGATTTAATGGCGGTATTAACGAGTGGTGAGCCGTACCATAGCTACATCATCGAAAAAGACAGTTCGGGTAAAGAGATTTATTTATCCATGACATTGTTTCCTTTGGGCGCAAAGGGTAGGTATCAAGGTTATACCTCGGTTAAGCGTTTATTAACGGCCGAAGAAACTCAACATATTAAAGTAAAATTTAAAGCGCTCTCAGAGGGAAAAGCCAAAATAGTGGAAGGCACAATTGCTTCCTCTATCTTTATGTCTACCGTTGGAAAAATATTTAAATTAAAGTCGTTGCCGATGATGGTAGGTGCAGCCGCCATAACGTCTTCTTTTATTCTTTTAATCGCTTTTATTCATGGGCAAACACAAAAAACAGAGGTTTTGGAAAGCTCGGTAAGTACATATTCTAAAAATATAGAAACAGAGTTGGAAGGTCTGATTGATAAAAATAAGTTAATTGGTGAAACGAATTTAGTCGGATTAACAAAGTCTGAATTTGTACGTAATGCGGTGGAAGAGTTGGACATAGATACCTTAGTGGATGAGTTTAATGGTATTAATGAGCACTATAAAAATAACTCGATGTTACAAAACATTGCCATGCAGGTGTTTGATGCAGAGGGTAATTCTATGTATCGTTCTTGGGTCTCAGAAGAGGAGCAAGATATTATTCCTATTGGCCGTATTTATATTAATGAAGTCTTAAAGAAAAATAAGCCTAACTCCTTTTTTGTATTAGAGGCCGCAGGCGTTACGCTTAAATCAGCGATTCCACTGCATTCAAATAGTGAGCTGGTCGGTGTGGCAGAGATGAGTCAAAATTTTAGTTCGGTTGAACAGGTGATTGAGGGGGTGCCAGGTCACTCTTTTATGATTGCCGTTTCGGATGCCTATCTTGAAGAGTTGCCTAATAGCATTACGCAGGCAAATAAAGAAAATATTTTAGTGGGCAGTGAGGGCTCTTACCACGTAGATCGTTACTCGGAGTTAAAAAAAGATGCAAGCACGAATAATCAAGTTCAAGTGTTAAAGCAGGTGTCGATTGATCGTGTTATTAAGGAGGGAGCTATTTATCACGATGGATATTTGCATTTAGCTCGACCCATCTTAGATGCCAGAGGTAAGATGATGGGTACGATGATTGTCAGTATCTCGGCAGAAGGGTTTCAGGCGTATTTAAATAAAAATTTGGCCGTTGTAGAGGGAACTTTTTATGGTGTTGCAGTTTCGGCCATTGTAACGACGTTTTCGTTGCTTTTATTGGTGTGGCTGTTGTTAATTCGTCCTATTAAGCGAATGGAAGCACAAATTACAGACGCGGTGAATTCGAGTGATTTATTTCAGCGTGCGGATGTGGTGGGCAAAAATGAAATGGCGGATTTAGGTCGCGCTTACAACAAACAAGTTTCGTTGTTTCAGCAATCCATGAATGATACTTCAAATGCCTTAAGTAATATTGTTCAGGGTAATTTAAAAGCACAAGTGAGTGCGGACTATCAAGCGGATTTTTTAGTCATTAAGGACCAGTTAAATGCGACGATGGAGGGGCTGAAAAACACCTTTGGCAATATTAACAGCGTTTTAACAGACTTACGAAAAGGTGAGTTTAGCAATGAACATAATAATCTTTTAAAGGGTGAGTATTATGAGATTGTCGAATCGGCTAAAAGCACAATGAATGAGTTGTCACTTGTATTTAAAGAGATTGACCGAGTGATGATCCAAGCCTCTAAGGGGGACTTTACTCAACGTGTTGAGGCCTGTGCGAGTGGTGATATTCAGGCGCTGATTACCACTATTAATATTTCGATGGAAAATCTTGAAAAAGGCTTTGATGACATTGTTGAGGCCTCAAAACGCATTGCTGCAGGTGATTTTACGCACTTAATTTCGAATGTTTATGAGTATAAAATTGATGAAGCAAAACAAGCCATTAACCAAGCGGTTACCGATTTAAGAGGGGTTATTTCAACCGTTAAGCGTGTGGCGGTTGACGTTCGTGATTCGGCGCAAACGGTTGCTCAAGGCACGGAGCAATTAAATGAGCGTACCCGAGAGCAAGCGAGTTCTTTAGAAAAAACAGCGGCGGCAATGGAGCAGACGTCTGCTCAGGTTGAAAGCAATCTTGATTCAACGAAAAACTCGGCCACCATCGTTCAGGGACAATCTAAAATTCTTGAAAAAACAAACGATACCATGCACGAAACACAAGAGGCAATGCAAGGGATTAAAGAGGCTTCCGAGCAAATTAGCAGCATGACCAGTTTAATTGACAGCATTGCTTTTCAGACAAACTTATTGGCGCTTAATGCGGCGGTTGAAGCCGCCAGAGCAGGAGAGCACGGGCGTGGATTTGCGGTGGTTGCGTCGGAGGTTAGAAGTTTAGCGGGTAAATCTGCCGAAGCGGCTAAAGAAATTAATACCTTGGTTGATAAAACATCCGATGCGATTGAAAGCGGGGTGTCTAAAGTGAATCAGGTGAATGCATTTTTAGAAGAGATCACGTCTGAAACAGAGCGAATGCAGCAAATTGTCTCGGAAATTACGATTGCATCCAACGAGCAAGCGGAAGGTGTAAGTCAGGTGAACAGCGCGATAACGGCGATAGATTCTGTTACACAGCAAAATGCAAGCTTGGTTGCAGAAACCTATACCACAACAGAACAAATGATTAAATCATCCGATCAGTTAATTGAGAATGTTTCTCAATTTAAAGTTTAAGAGACCTTTGCACGATAGGGGCGCGAGAGAAAAAAGAGATAAAATTTGACTGATTGAGGCGGAAATCGCAGGGAACTAGCTATTCGCAAGGTTTTCAATAAAAATCAGGCATATTTTAGCCTTTTTTATCCGTGCATTCTTTCGTGCAAAGGTCTCTTTAAATTAATTTTAGGTACTTATCTTTTAAGTAAGCATTTATAATAGCTTTTTCGTGTGTTTTATAAATAAGCTTATTTTTAGGATTTTTTCTTTTCATGTCTATGTGGTTGTCTCGTTTTGATCTGGTTGCTTTTAGTCATTATGCCGCTCGTGTGGTATTGGTGGTTGCGGTACTTTTGCTTGGTTGGCAACTGGGATCAATGCTCTCTTTTTCTTTAAAACAACCGATTTCATTAAGCTCTCCTGCCGTGGGAGACGGTCAAGTCTCCTCCACTTCAACACACTCTTTTAGAGTTGCTCCCCTTTATTTATTAGGTCGTCCAGCGCTGGTGCAAGTAGACGATAATCCAAAAAAATCAGAAAATGTGACAGAAACGCAATTGAACTTAAAGGTGTTGGGCATTGTGGCACTGCCTAATGATGAAGGTGTTGTAATTGTTCAATCAGGTTCTAACACCTTGCTGGCCTCTGTTGGGGAAGCACTTTTGGATGATGTCTATTTAGAGGCGGTGTTTTCAGACTATGTGGTGATTGATAATAATGGTGCTTTTGAAAAACTGTTGATGACGGAAGAGAACGAATGGGTAGACACCGAATCATTTGTTTCGGAATCAAGTTTAGATACGGTACTGGGAAGCTTAAAGCAAACATTGAAAAAATCGCCGATGAAAATTATGCAGTATGTGCGGTTTCAACTTATTAATGCGGGCAAACATGACGCTAAAATGAAGCTGTGGCCTAAAAAAGAAGCAGAACTGTTTAAGGCGTTAGGACTTGAAGCGGGAGACGTGTTAACCGTGATTAATGGTCAACATATTTCGAAGCTAATGAAAAAGCCCGCTTTGTGGAAAAAAGTGTTGAATGAACCCGTCTTAGAAATGGAAGTAGAGCGCAAGGGGCAAGTTGAGTTTTTAGTGGTTGAATTAGAGTAACGACTCAGATTTAGAAATTTAGAATGTAAGGTTGAATAGGATAAAAGAGATAATAATGAAAAATTTTCGTTGGTTAGCCATGGGCGTGTTAAGCCTGAGTATGTTTGTAAACAGTGCGTCGGTAATGGCTCAAGGAACATTAAAGCAGAACTTTAAACAAGTTGATATTACAACGGTAATTGAGGCCGTGGCTAAAATATCGGGGCATAATATTATCATTGACCCAAGGGTCAAAGGAAAGGTTACGTTTATTGCGCCTGCTGGCATGGATCCAGATGGGTTGTACCAATCCTTGTTAGCGGTTTTGCGAGTGCATGGGTATGCGGCGATTGAAGGCAGTGATGTCGTTAAAATTATTCCTGCCAATATGGCGCGTGATCAATTTCCTTACCGTTCAAATAGCATGACGAATGATGACTGGGTGACAGAGGTCATTAGTATCAATCATGTTGAAGCGACGAAGTTAGTGGCGGTATTAAGACCTCTGATTGCGAAAGAGGGGCATTTGGTCGCGTTGTCGGACAGCAATAAGTTGATTGTGACGGATGTGGTTTCCAATATTAAGCGATTAAAGCATATTTTAACGCGCGTAGACGTGGATACACTGGGGCATTATGAAGTGATTCCCATATTAAATTCTTCAGCGGAAGAGTTGAGTAAAACAATTAAAGGTATTGTGGGTAAGCCTACGGGGTCAGGGTCAAATGCGATTAAGGTGAGTTTTGATGCTCGATCGAATCGTTTGATTTTAAGCGGCGACGAGCAAAAACGAATGGTTTTGCGGGCGCTAATTGCGCATTTGGATGTTAAGGTCGCG
>JAMOLY010000124.1 GCA_027068835.1 Thiomicrorhabdus sp.
AGTTTGTGGCTCAATACGAAGCAGCAAAAGCGCGAGTATGCGCTTAAATTTTGCATTTTGATCCAGCAGACTAAATGTCTGCTGGTCTTTTTAATGCAGTATGAAACAAGTCCATATTGCCTCCTAAAGCCCATCACCAAATATGGCGGCATGCCAAAACCAACGGGTTGCGTTTAGCAATTTAAGGGCCAGTTTTTTTACCGATAAATAAAAAAGCACATAATCGTGCCCATAAATTAGTAATTAAATTCACATTGGTGATTTGGACGGCGATATTCTAAACTCTGCTTGATAATGAGCGAAATTTTGCATCCAGAAGATAACATCTATAAGTCCTCATGAAATCTACAACAGCATATTTCAAACTGACACTTCTACGTTGCCAAACTAATTGGGGTCCAATCAAATTTTCTGATTGCCACGATACCGAGTAAGACCTGCTCCCGACTTTGTGTCTATAAATTTAGGGCGTTGCTTTATCAAAAGTTTCGGAAGATGCTGTGGTACGATCGGGGGGACGCTTTCTAAATGAATTATACTATCCATTTTCGAGTTTTTGAACTCTTCATCCGAGACGACTGAATACCCCTTGCTTTCCTCGATATTTTGCTCCTCGGTTTCAACCGCGACATTCACCCTTGTAGTGCATTCGGATTTTGCAGAGTTCACTTCTTTAAGCGATTCGACGATTTTTTTTGTGTCTCCTAGCGGCGGCAGAACAATCAAGCTATTGCTAAGCAGGTAAACCAGTTGGTTCAAAGCGATAGCGTCTTTTTCCTTTAACGCGCATGTCTTACCGTTCCTACCTGTCAGCTCATAAACATAACTATCAAACGCTAGGAAACCTAACCGAGGGGTTAATGGCATGTAGACATACAAACCAGCACTACCAATTCCCCAATTTCGATATTTCATATACCTCATCAGCATTAGCTTGTTCGATGAAACAGCTGGATTATCAGACATCACTAAGTCAGTTTTTGACCGATTGACGAGCAAAACACACCGCAGGTCGGATATAACGTCAAAGAAATGTTTCGCACTGTCTAAAGTCATTTCCACCACTTCGGGGAGAGCAACGGGCGCGCCGAACCATTCATTGAGTTCATCGTTGTCGTCTTGCCCCAATGTAATCTTATCTCGCATTGCGGACATCACCTGCATGTGTTCCTTTGCCATCTTTTCGGTACGCAAATGCTGCAGAAGCCAGAGGAATAACAGTCCTCGCAGTGTTTCACTATCCACTTCTTGTGGTTCAGTTAGATGATCGACAATTTTTCCGAACATTCCCTCTGGGGAATTGAAGAATTCTTCAATCTTCATATCTTTGCCGTAAAAGTAACTCTTAGAACACTGATCTCTAATGGAGGCACCCAAAATCACCCGATCTTGTTTGGGAAGCCAGATGCTGATTTGCTTTTTCTTGTCGTCTGATGCAAATTTTTTAAGGTGGACCTTCGGAACGAAGTGCTGATTTTTCTTCTCTGCCATCTAAAGCGCTTCCAATGTTGACAAAGAATTTCATTTCAAAGTCAGTTAGGTTCATTTTTCAATTTCGTACTCATTTAAATGGCAATACACCTGATATCGAATACCAAGGACACTATAGCCAAAAACCATATCGAAGGGCTACATAAACACTATACACGCGATTCCTTCGTCTCAAAATTAAAGACAACTCAGTCCGACACTCGACTTTAGGACGCATTGTATGTTCGAAACAACATCAGAACCATTATGAGTATTTCTCGAAACGGTAATCCCAGTCTACCATTTGATTTGAAGCCCAATCTCTGGAGAGGATTAAGAGCTTTGATCGCAATTGATCGGGAGGGTATTGCGAAAAAGCAGTCCGTATTGTACGTAAAACAATCTGGACCTTTGTTTGCGCAAACAAAGCAA
>JAMOLY010000125.1 GCA_027068835.1 Thiomicrorhabdus sp.
GCTTTGTTGCACCTCTAACCACTCAAGACATAAGCTTTCCAGCAACAACTCTTTATTGGCGTTACCCAGCCAATATTGTTTGGCCTGCAAGGTTGCTTGTTGAAATGCCAAGCTATTTTGTAAAAATAGGCGTTGTTCAAGCGGCCTATTTTGCTCAGAAACATACGCCACCGAACGTACTGCTGAAACACTCCAGAGATAAAAATAATCAAACACCACAACGGGGTTTGACCACTTTAACCAAAGTGCCACCACTTGCGAGACGGTTTTTTGGCCTTTTTGTAACTGGCTTAACCCCTCTTTCCACTGTGCGTCTTCTTCAAATTGATTGGCTTCAATCCATGCCAGCGCATTCAATGGCGCCCCCCAATTAATCCTTAATGCTCGTTGAATCAATTTAATGTCTGTTTGGGGGTGTGCCTGCTGTAACCAGTCAATGGCATCTTTTAAAACAGGGGGGGGGAAATTTAATTGTTGGCAACGACTTTTAATTGTCTCTGGCAAGCGTCCAACGTCGCTGGTGGTTAACAAAAACAAGGTATTAGGCGCTGGCTCTTCTAGGGTTTTTAATAAAGCATTAAAGGCGGACTGATTTAATAACTCAGCCCCTTCAACCCAAATCATTTTATAACCGCCTTGATGTGATGTCTCATTTAACTTGCCAACCAAGGTGCGGACTTGCTCAACATTGATCTCTTTTTTATCTTCTAAGCGTGTTAGATGATAATAGTCGGGATGCTGATTTCCTTGTTGTAAATGACAGCTTTGGCACTGTAAGCAAGCTCCTTGCTCGGTGGGCTGATGGCACAGTGTTTTCTGCGAAACCTGTGCCACAAACAGCTCAATGCCAATGCCTTTGGGGGAGGACAATAAATACGCGTGCCCTAATGGACGCAAGTTTTTATTCCACTGCGCCCACTGCGTTTGTAGCCAAGGATACAGAGCACTCATGGCAAGCCTCGACGTAAACGCGCTTGAATACACTGCTGAACTTGCGCTAACGATTGACTGGCATCCAACACCTCGTAACGTTTAGGAGATGCCTTGGCACGCTCCAAATAGGTTGTGCGTACCTTCTCAAAAAATGCCTGTTTTTCTTGCTCAAAACGGTCAATGGTTTGCCCTGTTTGTTGAGAGCGGCTCAATACACGCGCCATGCCCTCTTTAACTGGCAGGTCAAAAATAAAGGTTAAATTGGGCTGAAAGCCTTGCTGAACCCACTGTTCTATTTGAGCAATGCGCTCAATATCAACCCCACGAGCTCCGCCTTGGTAGGCGTACGTGGCATCAGTAAAACGATCGGAAATCACCCATTTACCCGCCGCTAAAGCAGGTTTAATTTTCTCTTGAATATGCTGCGCTCTTGCCGCAAACATCAACAGTAGCTCGGCATCATCGCACATTTCAGAAAAATCTTTATTAAGCAGAATCGCACGAACCGCTTCACCAATATCGGTGCCGCCAGGTTCACGAGTAATCACCACATCAATGCCTTGTGCCACTAAAAATGATTCAATAAAGCGTAAGTTGGTGGATTTCCCCCCCCCCTCAGTGCCTTCCAATGTTATAAACTGACCTTGCATGAACTCTTTCTCCAAATTTTCTCCCCCCCCTCTCTCAAAAAATTTAAATAGAACTTAATTGAATGCTCATTAAATACCAAAAGAGAGGAAATTTATCTGCATAGTACACGGAATTTTACTTTGACCCAAGTGTAACGACTCAGCTAGCACCTGAAAAAGGTCAACTCTGTGTTAAAAATGATCATTTACACATGTAAACTCACATTTTCCGTCTTGATTTGGCCATTTTCAGGCACCATCTGAGCAGTTATGACTACTACGCTGAGAGTAATGGAGGGGGGGGGGGAAATTTCAAGCTGAACGCATTAAGAGATAGCACTGGTTAAGATTACTGATGAGGTCGAGAATGAAACGAATTTGCCCGACCATTACAATCCTGCAACAATTTTTTCAGATAATGGAATCTTTAATTTTTTACCGACATAAAGCGCATTTGCGTTTTTAAGGTTATTTAATTTTTTTAATTCCTTTGTGCTGACCTGATAATTTTGGGCAATTTGAGATAAGGTATCTCCGCGCTGAACTTTGTAGTGAACGAACAGCGTTTCACCCCAACGAGGTTTTTGTGCATTTTTTTCAACAAACTGTGTTAATCCACCCACAATGGCAGATGCCATTTTACGCTGAAACTTTTTATTTTTTAGTTTACGTGCTTCATAGGGGTTTGAAATAAATGCCATCTCAATCAGCAACGACGGCATATCAATCGACTTTAACACCGCAAACCCCGCAGACTGTACAGAGTGCTTATGCATTTTGACCTTTTTTTGCATCTCACTCAATACCGTTTTTGCCAGTTTACGACTGCTGCGAATATTGGCATCTCTTGCTAAGTCGCTTAACGCAAAAGCCACATCATCGTCACGCCCTTTTAGCTTCACACTTTGTAACGACGCATTTTCACTCTTTGCCAATAAGCGAGCCATCACACTGCTGGCTCCGCCCTGAGAAAGAACATAAACCGAACCTCCTC
The DNA here is from genome assembly GCA_027068835.1 of Thiomicrorhabdus sp. GTDB lineage: Bacteria > Pseudomonadota > Gammaproteobacteria > Thiomicrospirales > Thiomicrospiraceae > Thiomicrorhabdus. The sequence goes on from JAMOLY010000125.1 coordinate 2,557, forward strand.
GTACCGAATGATCATGAAATGCGTCGGCATGGATGGAGATAAAAATATCGGCATTTTTCTTTTTTGCAATGGCAATTCGTTCTTTTAAGCGAATAAACACATCTTTATCACGCGTAAGTACCGCACGCATTCCAGGTTGGCGATCAATCAAGCGCTTTAGCTCTTTGGCCATCTTTAGCGTTACGTCTTTCTCTTGTAGACGATCTGCACCCATCGCACCGGTATCTTTACCACCGTGCCCTGCGTCAATCGCAACAATCAATGTTTTAGGTGAACGAAATACGGCACTCTCTTTATTTAAGAGCGAGCGTGTTGCCGCATGAATTTTTAATCCTTTATTTCCACCCTGTTTTTTGCTTTTTAATGCCTTATTTTTTGATTGACTTGATGACTTAGCAACCGTTTTTTTCTTTTGTCTATTTTGTAAATCAACCACTAACCGTTCAAATCCTGCCTTATTTTTAGGCAACGTAAAGGCATTGTGACTGCCGTGTTTATGCAAATCTAAAACCACTCGCACACGATTTTTACTTTGAGATACTCTCACTTTAAACAAACGACTGTCCGATACAAACTTCTTTTTAAACGACAAACCATTTTTGGTTTTATAAAAATCAATGACCAAACGAGAAGGATTACTCAATTGAGAAACCTTGTAATCATCCAAGCCTTTTACATCAAATACCACACGCGTTTTATCGCTTTTTTGACCAATGCGCATCTCTGACAACTCGGGATTTGCCATGGCATTTGAACCCAAGGTAAGCAGCATAAACAAAGCCATTGCCGCCATAAATCCTGGGATAAAATGTATTGTATTTTTCATAACACTAACCTTTGTTACCATTCTGTTCAAACCAAGCACCTCTGTAATTGCTATAACAAGTACCATGCCAAGTAAACAGCGTCATTTGTCTGACACCTGTAGGTTCTGAATTGCTTTTAAAATTTCTGCCCCCCCCCTAGAGCCAGCTGATAACGTAATCAAACGTGCATCAAAATTGTTCTCTTCCGCGCCATTTACGTGCTTTAACTCAATCAATATGTTCGCACTGGGTAAAACGCCCTCGCCCTTTTGTGGCCACTCCACCAATGCAATAAAAGGCTCTGTTAATAGGTCTCTAATCGCTAAATATTCCAGCTCTTCTGGATCGCTCAAGCGATATAAATCAAAATGATGTATCGTCATTAAGGACGCTTGGTAACTTTCAACAATCGTATAGGTCGGACTTTTAACTTTTTGCTGGGGTAAAAAATATTGAATGAATGCTCGCGAAAAAAAAGACTTTCCAGCTCCTAAATCCCCCTGCAAATAAACAACCAAACCAGAGTTCAAAGAAAATAGTTCCTGAATAACCTGAGCGGTTTTTTGTGCAAAGAGACGCGTTTCTGACTCATTTTCTAACGTATAATGCTGTGTAACCACTGTATTCCATACCTAACGACTCAGCAAATTAAATCTATTTTAAATAGTTCTATACAAGTAAATTATTACCTTGCTTCTTTAAGTCGCTAATATAACAGGAAATATTGCTTTAAAAAAGTTTTTTATTTCAATCAGGTTAAAACATGACGCATTCTGCCACACAACTGGCTCTTAAAATTAAGCACTGGGGAAAGGAACTTGGGTTTGCGGATATTGGCATTACCAATACCGATCTATCTGAGCATGAATCGGCTTACTTTGACTGGATTGATAACGGTTATCATGGTGAAATGGCATACATGGAACGTCACGGAACCAAGCGTACCCGACCTACAGAGCTTGAACCCAGCACCTTAAGTATTATCAGTGTTCGCCTAAATTATTTGGATTTAAGCGCAACCTCGGCCATTGAACAGCTTCATCATGACCAACAAGCGTATATATCACGCTACGCTCTGGGCAAAGATTATCACAAACTGTTGCGCAAACGATTGCAAGCCTTAGCCAATCAGATTGCCCAAGAAATACCTGACTTTCAATACCGCGCCTTTACCGACAGTGCGCCCGTACTAGAGCGCCCCATTGCGCAAAAAGCGGGCTTAGGATTTACTGGCAAAAATAGCTTAATCATTCACCCAAGAGCTGGGTCTTGGTTTTTTTTAGGCGAACTGTACACCAACCTGACTTTGCCAATGGACATCCCAGCAAACAAACAAGGCTGTGGTCCCTGTACCGCCTGCATTCAAGAGTGCCCGACCCAAGCCATCATTGGTAATGGCATTATTGATGCCAGACGCTGTATCTCCTACCTAACCATTGAATTTAAAGGCTCCATTGCAAAAGAGTTACGTCCGCTCATGGGTAATCGAATCTATGGGTGTGATGACTGCCAACTGGTTTGCCCTTGGAACAAGTTTACTCAAGACACGGCAGAGCGCTCTTTTAAAGCAAGCAATCATGCAAGTTTATCGCTGGATAACGCCCCGCTACTCTCACTGTGGCAGTGGGACGAAGCACAGTTCTTAAAACAGCTCGAAGGCTCGCCCATTCGCCGCATTGGTTATGCACAGTGGACCAGAAATCTTGCTATTGCCATCGGAAACAGCCAAAACCTACCGTTGAACTCAACGATTTCAGAACTGAAAAATAAACTTGGAAAACTAAACGAATTGGTTGACGAACATATTTTATGGGCGGTTCAGCAGCTTAAAAGCAGTTCAGTTCCAAACCTATCATCTTTAGAACCACACAAACAAGTTCAAAGCACGAAAGACAAACATTCGATACAGACTCCATTTATTGCGCCAAAATACTATTTGCCTGTTAAAATGCCTATAAAATGAATTAATAAGATTCTTGCACGAAAGGTCTCTTAAGAAAATTTGATTTTAAATATCTTATTTTGATCTAAGTGAATATTTTTTAAGAAAGTCGGTAAGGTTAAAGGTAAACCAAGGCAAACTAAAAGATGAAACGTTCGGTTAAAATACTCTCTTTTCTTGCTCTAAGTGTTATTCTTTTTTGGAGTCTTTCCAACTCGCCTCAAAAAAATACTCACTATGATAGACACCAGCTTTCGAAGCCCTTCCCTACCTCACACCAAGAACTCATCACTCCCATTCCAGAAACCCTTAACTTAAATATCCAAAAAGTACACTTAGGAGAGCTACTCTTTCATGATAAGAACCTCTCGCATAACAACACCCTTTCTTGCGCCTCTTGCCATAATTTACAAAAAGGCGGCGGCGATGGATTGGCGCAACCCGTTACCGCTTCTTTACAAAAAATAAATTTGCCCCATCACACGGTATTCAACAGCCCAACCATTTTTAATGTGGGGTTTAACTTTGTACAAGGCTGGGAGGGAAAAACTAAAACTCTTGAACAACAAACAGCCATCCCACTGTTTAACCCTTTTGAAATGGGCAATAAAAATTGGTCAAGCATTCTAAACTATCTCAACCAAATCCCCCATTACAAGCAACAATTTCAAAACATTTATGCTTCCACCATGTCAAGTGAACAAGTGATTGATGTCATTAGCGAATTCAGCCGTTCTCTTACTACGCCTAACTCACCTTTTGATTTATATTTAAAAGGACAGCTCAATTCTCTTACCCATTATGAGCTTGAAGGCTACCAACTTTTTAAAAATAGAGGCTGTATCTCATGCCACCATGGAGTAAATATTGGCGGAAATCTTTTTCAAAAAGCAGGTATATTTGCGCCCATACACCCACAAAACGAATACTCACCACAGCTTTTTAAAGTACCTACACTTAGAAATATTGCACTCACCGCGCCCTATTTTCATGACGGTTCTGTTGACAGCTTGAAAGAAGCCATTAACCTCATGGCCAAACATCAACTGAAACTTGAGCTACCTGCAGATGAAAATAAAAAAATACTCGCATTTTTGCAAACCCTAACGGGACAATATCAAAATCAGCCGTTATCACATGAATAAATCTCTAAGTCACTTATTTGCCAATTATAAACAGTGGATTATTATTGTTGCCAGCCTATTTTTAATCCTATTTGTCTTTCAAAAAACACTCAACCCGCTACTTGAAGATCGCAACAACATTTTATCTCACAGCTTTTTAATCCATGAATTACAGTATTCTATTCTCAAAACCATATCGAACAACCCTCTTAAAAACAACCAATCATTTGATACCCTAAACCACCAAATATTGCGTTTAAAAAAAACCTTACACTCCCTTAAAAATAATCAAGCAATCCAAACCTTTCCTAAATTGAGCGAAAAACTGAATCACTTAATGAATACAGCCGACCAACAAAAAACTCTAATTGAGCAATTTAAAACCAACTATTCTGTTTTACAAAACTCACTGTACTTTTACCCTACCGCCTTTAATATTTGTACTCAGTCCATTACAAATTCACAACAACCCAATACAAAATGGCTACAGAAACAACTAAAAAACACATTCATTTCGGGTCTACTCAATAGGCAAAATGTCAATACAAATCAGCTCTCACAACTGGATAAACACATTTCAACCTTAGAGTCACAACAAAATCTATCGACTGAGTGCCAAACTTTTGTAGCACACAGTCGTCTTTTATCAGAATATTCACCCAAAGTTCATAAAATTAACCACCAACTCTCAAACCTAAGTATTGACGATAAAATTCATAATTTTTACACTCAACTTGAGAGCTCTACCTCTCAAATCATGACAAAAAATCAAACCTATTATTTGATAATTGTCATTTTTTCTGTTTTCCTGTTGATTTACATTGGCATCACTCTCACACGCCTATTTCGCTCCAACCAATACCTAAAAGAGACACTCAATACTTTGTCTCAAAGACAAACTCTCTTTGAATCGCTGCTTAAAGCCAGCTCAGCCATTACACAGTCCAAAAACAAACAAGCGCTCTATCAAAACATCTGTAATACCGCAACACAAAAAGACCTATTTGAGGCCTGCTGGATTGGTGAAGTTACACCTCAAAAAACACTGATTCCTGTTGCTTGTTCAGGAGAAGGAAAACACCTTATTAAAAAACTTGTTATCCCTCTAAATTCAAGCTCTATAGAACATAATGGGACTATTTTAGAGTGCTACCACAAAAAGAAACCTGTCATTTCCAACCACTATCCCAAGCGCATGGCGCAAACCACGTGGGCAAACCTCATTCAGAAATTAGGCATTCAAGGCAATGCCTCCATCCCCATTTTAATGAACAATCAAGTAGTTGCGGTGCTCATTGTCTATACACGAAAAAATAACTATTTTACCGATGAATATTGCGTTTTTTTAGAACAATTGGCAAGTGATATTTCCATCGCATTGGAACGGTTTTATGCCATCTCTGAACAAGAAAAGTACCAACAAAATTTATCTATTTCATCGATCGCATTTGAAAGCCATGAAGCCATCTTAATTACCGATAACAACGCCAACATTATTCGTAGCAATAAAGCATTTACAACACTCACAGGCTACTCACAGCAAGAAGTGCTCGGTAGATCACCTAGCCTTTTAAAATCTGAGTTGCATACAAAATCCTTCTATAAAGACTTATGGCAAAGCATTTTCGATACAGGTATTTGGCAAGGTGAAATTTGGAATCGTAAAAAAGATGGATCACTCTATCCATGCAGACAAAGTATCAGTTCTGTTTTAGACAGCAAAGGAAACATTTCGCATTATATTTCACACGCCTTTGACTTAACCAAAGACAAGCAAGCACAACGTGAAATTAACCGATTAAATTGGCTCGACAAACTGACTAATTTGCCCAATCGTAGCTTATTGATTGATCGTTTAACCCTGGCATTATCGAAACCAGGGCGATGCTATAGTTTTTTATATTTAATCAATATCAATCGCTTTAAACTTTTTAATGAATCTCTGGGGCATTCAGCGGGTGATGAACTATTAATAAAAATTGCCCGACAATTACAATCACTTAATATTAAACAAGTGGATAACCTAGAAATTTCACGAATCGGAAATGATGAGTTTAGTATTTCATGCCTCACCAAAATAAAGAATATAAACAAAGCACATCAACAGGCTGAAACCATAGCAAACTACATTCAAGCTTGGCTTGGAAGACCTTTTGTCATTCAAGAACAAACTGCAATAATTGACACCAGCATAGGTGTAACACTTTTTAGCCCTTGCAATAAAACCGCAGAAATCTTACTTCAAGAAGCCAACATAGCACTTCATAATGCCAAAACGTTAGCCAAACAAACGGCACAAAGTACCATTCAATTTTACAAACAAGCCATTCACGAACAGAGCAAAAATCGTTTAAAATTAGAAAACCAACTGCGCACTGCTCTAACCAACCAAGAGTTCACATTACAATACCAACCTCAAATTAATCTAATCACCGGAAACATTATTGGAGTTGAAACCCTTATTCGCTGGCAACAGAACGATGGAAGCTTAATACCACCCAACGCCTTTATTCCCGCACTGGAAGAGAGTGGTTTAATCATTCCCGTTGGCATATGGATTATTGAAGAAGCCATTACTCAAGCACAAATACTGCATAAAATTCGACCCGACATCACCATATCAATCAATTTGTCGGCCATTCAATTTAATGATAAAAATCTCATTGAAAATGTTCACAAAATACTGAAAAAATCCAAATATCCTGCAAATCTTTTAGAGTTTGAAGTCACTGAAAGTTTATTGATGTCAGATATTGAAGAGGCCATAAAAAAGCTTAACGCCTTTGCTGATTTGGGTATAAAAATAGCGATTGATGATTTTGGTACAGGTTACTCGTCACTGGCTTACTTAAAACGGTTTCCAGTGAGTAAACTTAAAATTGACAAAGCCTTTATTGACGAAATCACCCATACCGACAGTAGTGATCCAGCCATCGTTCTCGCCACCATTCAGATGACCAAAACCCTTAAAATAACTACCATTGCAGAAGGGGTTGAAGAACAAAGCCAACTAAACCTACTCAAAACAATGGGGTGCGATGAAATTCAAGGATATTTTTTCTCAAAGCCACTGTCACCAGACGATTTAACCCATTTTATACAGGCACATCAATAAAAATGACGTTTACGACGAGACCAAACCAATAATGCAGTTGCCCCAAGACTCAGCATTAACAAACTAAAAGGGTCTGGTAAGCTGGACTTTTCAGGGGGTTGTACAAGAGGAGGAAAATGTAAAGAAGCAACCAGTGGATTAATGTTCAACACATCCACCTTTTTAAAAAAATTAGAAGCTTCTACACGAGAAAAATTTGATGCCATGAATAAAACGCTGGCTTCCCCATAAGGATTTTCATAAGAAAGTCTATTTTTTGTCTGGTTCAGAAAATTTTCATCGGAAAAAACCATTTTAATACTGTAATGATCTAACGCCAAGAAAGATGCTTCTTGAAGCGATAGTGCACTTTCATAATGAACACGGGGAATTTCTGGCTCTAATTCTATACTCATCACTATTTGCGGGCTAAAGCAAAAAAACAATAAGAGAAAACCAGAGATTCCTTTACGTAATCTCTCTTTTTGACGACCTAAATACATGCCAGAAAACCCAGTAAACTAATGATTAGTGCGCATTCTAATAGCAATAATTCAATGAGTCAATATATTACGCAATCAATTAAATAAACTCTAAACTAATAAAACTCATACATTAAAGGCTCTTGTTCTTGAGATGGATCAAGCCAAGACTTAAGTAAACTACGCGCATAACTAGGTTGCACAGGGCGTGCATTATCGCCCATAAGCTCACTTAACTGCTCAAGTTGCTCTGCCGAGGCATCAATGGGCTGTTTAAAGACCATCCAAATCACTCCTTCTGAACAAGGAGGTTTTGTCAGCGAACCACTGTATTTATAAAATTCGGTGTTTCCTGGTAAAAATTTGGCCGGATTTAAACTGGCACGGCGATGAAGCTCCTGTTTGCCTATTTTTTTAGGCAGGTTTCTAAGCAAGATATTGAGTGCGGGATTTACGGCGCCTTCTTGAAAAATAACACCTAATACCGCGTAATTTCCTTCACCATCTCGATGCACTAAGTGGGCTTCCATTGGGTAATTAAAACCGTCTTTTTGGTGTTCGCTTGGGGTGTGAAAATGAAATTGAA
>JAMOLY010000126.1 GCA_027068835.1 Thiomicrorhabdus sp.
GTTTTAACGCAGAAGGTGTCAATGAAGGCGGCGTAAACTTTCCTGAAAAAGCGGCAGATATTTTCTTAGAAATGGGCAAACTATCAGCAGGTCGTTTATCCGATATTTCAGGCATGACACACGAAAACATCGAAGCCAATCGTGGTATTCAATGGCCATATACAGATAAACAAGCAGAAAAAGGTGAAGCGCCAGAAGCAGGCGGTGTAAGACTTTACACCGAAGATGGACAGTTTAGATACGCCGATGGCAAAGCAAAACTCATCCCGCTACCTTTTATAGATAACAATGAAGTGCCTGATCAAAAATTCCCGTTTTGGCTAAACACAGGGCGTTTAATTGAACATTGGCATGGTCGCACAAAAACAGGCAAATTGAGCAACAACAATAAATACAGCCCAATACCCTTTGCCGAAATAAATCCCGATGCCGCTAGGGAACTTGGCGTGATTGCAGGAGATTATATCCGTTTAATCTCACCGCGTTCTGACGCCATTGTAATGGCACAACTTACGCACCGTGTTCCTAAGAACATGGTGTTTGTGCCATTCCATTTTCATGATTGTGCAAATCGACTCACACTCGGTTTGCTTGATCCACATTCGCGCCAACCCGCTTACAAACAATCAGCAGTGCGTATTGAACGTATTTCTGATCAAAAAGAAGCCGCTCAGATGAGCATGGAGATGCGTAAATTTTAGTTTTGCCTCGCATGGCAGTTTAGGCTAGGGAGTTTTTCTCCTTCCTTTCCCTAGCCTACTTTTTAATTTTATAGAGTTACAAAATGTTTCCAGTACGTGAAGACGAACCAAAATACGCATTCTTGCAAGACACCTCGCAACAGCAGGATAGCAAGAAAAACAATTGTTATGGCAAGCCAATAGAGCTAACCATCGACGGCGATTCTCTGCGTGATCAAAGCTTAAATATTAATAATGATAGCGAGATTGGAGACAACCCAAATCGCTACAAGCAACACGGCTTCTACTTCACCGCTGATAACTGTATCGCGTGTCACGCCTGTGAAGCTGCCTGTAGCGAGAAGAACGATAACGCAGGTCATATCGCCTTTCGTTCTGTTGGTTTTGTAGAAGGTGGAACTTACCCTGATTATCGTCGCCAAAATATCTCAATGGCGTGTAACCACTGTGATGACCCTGTTTGTCTAAAAGGTTGCCCTACTCGTGCGTATACAAAATTTGCCGAATACGGTGCAGTGCTACAAGACCCTGATATTTGTTTTGGTTGTGGCTACTGTACGTGGGTTTGCCCTTACAACGCACCACAGCTTGACCCAGTTGAAGGCACTGTTTCAAAATGTAATATGTGTGTTGATCGCCTAGAAGTAGGTCTAAAACCTGCCTGTGTATCAGCCTGTTTAGGTAAAGCACTTGAGTTTGGCGTTATTGAAGATACGCCAGAAGATCGTTCACAAATTGAAACACAAATTCCCGGATTTCCTGATCCAAGCATCACTAATCCCAATATCCGTTTTCAGCAAACTAAAACATTAAACCGCGATATGAAGCGCGTAGATTCTACCGCAATTAAATATCACCGTGATGATGAGGCTGGCAACTACCAACCTGTGCTAGATGAAAAACACGGCAAAACAAGACACTGGGGCATGAAGACATTACTCTCGTCGCATGAAAATGCACACGTGATGTTTACGCTAAGCGCGCAAGCAGTCATGGGCGCATTTATTATGCTCGTGATTGGTGGCTCATTATTTGGCGCACCCGTTATTAAAGCCGTACAACAATCATCTGCGTTTGTACCATTGCTTATTATAATGTTCTTAATGATGGGCGCAGGCTTGTATAAATTGAATATGCATTTAGGTAAGCCACACCGTTTTTATCGTGGTTTTAATAATCTTCGTCACTCACCGTTAAGTCGTGAAATTGCAGGAGTAACCGCATTTTTCATGGGTCTGGCAGGCTATACTCTTTTCTCATTTTTTGACAACGCATTCACCAACTTTTTAGTAGGCGCATCTGCTCTATTGGGCGTGATTGGCTTTGCCGCTGGTTCGTACTATATGTACAAACTTTATCGCATTAAAGCGCGTCCATTCTGGGATCACTGGCAAACTGCTTCTACTTTTTATGGCTCAATGTTAAGCCTTGGTAGTTTATTAGTTGCTATTGTCAGCTCACTATTTATTGATAACAGCGCTGATCTTATCAAAGCTTTTGCCTCTATCGC
>JAMOLY010000127.1 GCA_027068835.1 Thiomicrorhabdus sp.
TTTAACGCGCCGTCTACTTTGGCTCTAAACGCCTTAGGAACTTTGGAGTCCATTCGAACACTGAAGTCCCCCTTTCCTAGCCCATCCATCACTACAGTAAGCTGATCCATCATAAAATCAACACTTTCTGCAGAACCATTCACTCCTTGTTTAAGCTGATCCAAGTCACCTTTTAATGGTAAGTCCATCCGTCCTGAAAAATCGCCATGTGATATTTTTTGCAATACTTGATTGGTTTGATCCATCATCAGTTTAAAGCTATGAGTAAAGGCATTGTAGGCACGTGCAATGTCGCCAAATTCGTCTTTGCCCAGATCTGGTACTTGCAATGACAAATCCCCAGTCTCTTCAATGGCCTCCATGGTTTGTTTAATTTGGGTTACCGAGGCATTAATGTTGCGAATAATGACCGTTGCAAACAGTACAATAATTAAAAGACCCACCACTAAAAAAATAATAGCAATAATAAATGCCTGTGACTGCTCGGCATATAATGTGCGCCCTCTATCCACTAAACTCTTTGAAAGATGTACTTCAACCTCCCTTAATGTGTTTATTTTTTGAGTGATTAAGTTAAACCAATGACTGGCTTCGATACCAAACCCACCCATGGTCTGACGTTTATGGGTGATTGAATAAATATGGTTAATGGCATTCAAATCAACATTTTTCATCGCTTGTTTAAAAAAATCAATATTTTCAGGCGTAGTAGTTACTTTAAACAAGTGTAAGTAAGCCTCTTGCGCCGAGGCTAAGCTTACAAATTTTTGATAAGAACCTGCTGTAAAACGGTCATTTGTAAAAGCAGTGGTTAATACTGCTCGCTCTAAACCTGCCCGCTCTTTCGCTTCTAAAAAACTGATGTAAGCAATAATGTTTTCTGTCATTTCGGCATTACTAGACACATGAGATAAATACTCAATCGCCTCTAATAATACTTTATTTAGCTGACTGTAATAGGCCACAGCCTCCGGAACACTTAACGTTAAAGATAAGACCTGTTGTCGAGTAGTTGCCAACGTCTTTAGCTGATTTAATACCGTTTGTAAGTGTTGGTTTAAAGTTGAGCCACTTAATGCTTTATCTAAATGCTCAATTTCTTGTGTTAAGGCCTGCACGTGTTGATCAAATATTTTTTTATTCTGCACGAGTTTGTCTGAAAACTTACCCCCTTGAGAGGCAAGGTAACCAGCACTCAGCCCACGTTCTGTTTGAGAGTTGTGCAATAAATTACCCATTTCTGAGCCTAATTGCGCTAATGTTGCTGTACGGTGCATTTCAGTTTTATCTTGGTAAGTTGAAAAAACATGCAACATCCCAAAATAAAATGCCAGTCCTAATGAAACCAGAACCAATATTCGTAATTTATTTTTAATTGATAAATTTTTCATTCAGTAAACCTTACTCGTTATAAGTTTTAATTTCATTATAAAAACATTTCAAAAATAAACCACCCTGATAATAGTGCTTACTGCTCTCAAAATATAATGAGTGCAAGGTAATTTCCCTCTTTTCTTTTAGACATAACTACCAATATATTCTTTGTAATTTTGCTTACCTACTGTATTATTTCATTCAAATTAAAATTCAAAGAGAATGATTCATGCTAGCAACGGATTCTAAACAGTCTAACTTAGATCAAAAATCGCCAAATCAGTGGCTTAATTTTTTAACCACACAGCATGCTAAATTTGATTCAAACAATCAAATTAAGACATTTGGTCAAGCAGAGCTAGAACGGTTTTTAATTAAAAATGGCCCCGTTTTAACCAGCTTAAGCCACCAAGGGCTTATTAAGGTTTCAGGCAGTGATGCCATGATTTTTTTACAGGGACAACTTTCTACCAATATTGAACGCATCAATGAGTCGATGGCACAGTTTTCATCTTATTGCGACCCAAAAGGTCAGGTATTGGCTCTATTTTTGATATTTAAATATAACGGAAGTTTTTACTTAAACTTTAACCAAACGCTTAAAGAGAGTGTTTTTAAACGATTAAGCATGTTTATTATGCGATCTGACGTACAGCTAAGCGATGTCTCTAACGAATTTATTCATATTGGTTTTGCAGGTGAATTTGCGGATTTAGACATTCAAAGACGCTTAAATACTAAAATAAAACATGAGTACGAAACAGGGATTATTGATGAAGAAGGAATGAAAGACGTTTGTGTCATTAAAGTACCTGGACCTTATCATAAATATGATTTATTTGGCCCAGCAGACCAAATTAAAAAAGTATGGACAACGCTAAAAAGTAATGCGGAAACCACTAATACTTATGACTGGAACTTACTTAATATTGCCGCGGGTATTCCTGACATCAACACTCAAACCAGTGCTCAATTTTTGGCACAATTTTTAAATTTGGACAAACTCAATGCGATTGACTTTAAAAAGGGCTGTTTTCCCGGGCAAGAAATGATTGCACGCGTGCATTACCGTGGAAAAGTAACCAAACGCATGTTTCGTATTCGTTGTGAAGCTGTACAAGAGCTAAAGCCAGGGAAAATTCTTTTTTTGATCGATAACGAAGGAAAAAGCCATACATTGACCATTATTTTAACCAACCCAGGCCTTCATGAAGGCACGCTCTGTCTTGCCGTTGGAACCCTTAAAAGCCTATCCACGATTAAAGGAGCGCTTACAACTGAGTCTGGTCATCCAGCTTTTATTGAACCTCTGCCCTATTCAGTCATGGATGCCGAATAGAACAACTCTTAAATTTATGAATAAAAAAAAGCCCTAAATAGGGCTTAAATTCACAAAAAATATTTATCTCAATATCATACGTTTTTTAGTGGAACATTCAAGTTTTCTGGCTCCCCGCTTACAATTGCCTCAATCAATCCTTCTGCAACCAGTTTATCAAGATCGATTAAAATCACCATTTTACCATGCGACTTTATGCCCTCTGATTCTGAATGATTTTGTTGTCCTCCCCCTAACCCCATATCATCTTCAATTGTGCCCAAACCAACGATAAATTGGTTATGCAGAGACGATGAAATATCAGGTGGCGGTTGCAATTTAGACAGGTCAAACGTGTGTACATCAGACACGGCATCCACTACTATTCCAACAATGCGTTCACCTGTACTGGTCAAAACATGAACCACAATAACCACGGTCGTATCATCGTACCCCACTTTTAAATTAAATTTTTCACGTAAATCAATAATTGGAACAACGGTTCCTCGTAGATTCACAACCCCTTTAATAAAACTGGGTACGCTAGGCAAAGGGCTAGGCTTTTCCCAGCCACGAATTTCTTGTACGCGAAGAATTTCAACTGCATATTCTTCTGTACCTATTTCAAAGGTTAAAAACTCTTGTTTTGATTCTGACACGTTAAGCCTCCGCTCCGCTTAGCAAAAAATGCTTTCCAAGCCTCCAAATAGAAAAAAACGCTTACTAAAATACGCCGGGTGAGGAGTACGCTATACATTTTTTTTTCTCTCTGAGAGATTTAGATAGTTAAATACCTCTCCATACTACTATATTGAAACAATATATTGAATCGCAATATTACCCAGATTACGAAATAAACATAGAACTCAGAATACAAATAATGGATGAGAAAAGCATGGCGTTAGTTTTAAAGATAGCCTTTATAAAATAATTAAACATAACAAAAACGCAATATTATCCCGCTCGTTAAAAGGCTACTTTATTTCATTTTGAGTACGTTTAACTTGCTTAAGTTTGATGTGAATGGCGGCTTTTGCCATAAGGTGTGCGCTTACAGGTGCGGTAATGAATAGAAAAACGGTAATTAAGATTTCATGCAGGCTAATATCGTCTGTTTTGAAACTAAAGTACAATGCCGAGGCGATTAACAGCGCCCCTACCCCTAAGGTTGTGGCTTTGGTGGGGCCATGTAGTCGCATGAAAAAATCAGGCAATTTATAAAGGCCTATAGAGCCTACCAGTGTAAAAAAAGCACCAATGATAATGAGTGCTGATAAAATCCATTCAAACATATTTTTTTCCCTTTTAAATTTTTATCCCCCCCTCCTCCTGTATTACTTTAAATGGTAAGGGGGGGGGATAAAAAATTTATACGATGTTGTTTGTTCTGTTGTTTATAACCGTTCGTTATTCCATAATATCGCCACGAAGCAAGTATTTGCTCAAGCCAATCGTACCGACAAATCCCATAACAGCAATGAGCAGTGCGGCTTCAAAATACAGCGCACTTTGAAAGTAAAGCCCGAGTAAAACTAATAAGGCGATGGAATTAATGTACAGTGTGTCAAGCGCTAAAATTCGGTCTGGTACATCTGGACCTTTAATTAGGCGTAAAAAGCTAAGAAAAATGGCAATACTGACCATTGCAAATCCAATGAATAACGCAGTTTCTAACATGCTGTAAATACCTTTTTTAAGGGTGCTTCGTAGCGCTCTTTGATCTCTTTAATCGTTGCGGGAATGTCTTCTATGTGCAACGCATGAACCAACAGTTGTTTGCGGTCTTCGGTTAAATCACACGAAACCGTACCCGGTGTCAGTGAAATAGTATTGGCTAACAGGCTAATGCCTAATGGAGTTTGGATATCTAGGTCAATGTAAAAAAATCCGGGTTTTAGGTTTTTATTAGGACTTAAAATCAACTTTGCCACCGACATATTGGCGACCAAAATATCCCACAAGACCACTCCTAAAAATTTTAACAGGGTAAACGGTGATTGAATGCGTATTTTTTCTGGCCAAAATCCTGATGTGAGCCAAGGGATAAAAATGGCTAAAATCAACCCAAGCACAATGTGCCCTGCCCCAATCGTATTATTAAGCAGTAACCATACACCCCACAAAACCAAAGTAAGAACAGGATGTGGCAAAATTTTATTGAATAACGTTTTCATTATTTATTTGCCTCCGTAACCATTGGGGTAGACAGTACAGCCTCGATGTAAGCGGCACTGTTAAAGACTTGATGCGCTGTTGCTTCGGTAAACGCGGTAATCGGTTGTGCAAAAATAACCAAAGCGGGACTGGATAGCAACAACCCGATGACCGCAATGAATGCCATACGATTCAAGGGTTCAATCGGTTTTGATGACACGACCGCATCTTTCGATAAGGTCTTATAAAAAATTAACGATCCTGAACGTGCCATGGATAAGATGGTAATCAACCCAGAGACTAGAACCACGGTAATAATCACCGCAAACCATGTGTCATCTAAGGCGGCACTTAAAATCAAGACTTTACCAAAGAATCCAGATAAGGGTGGCATCCCCGTCATGGCAATAGCGCCAATCATAAAGACGGAGCCAATCAAAATGGCATTGGGCATAAAAGGGCCACTTTCAAAGCGATCTTCATAATCGCCGCGCCCTCTTAGCACCACATCGGCCAATAAGAACATCGCCCCTGCGATTAAGGTGGAGTGAATCAGATAGTAGAGTGTCGCATTAAGTGCGGCAGGACTCATTAGCCCAACCCCAATCAATAAGGTTGCCACCGATGCTAACACTAAATAAGCAACTTGTTCACGTAGTCCACGCGCCGCCATCACACCCAATGCGGCTAAAAATAGCGTCACTAAACCAAGCCCTAATACCCACGGGGCGTAAAAATAAGTTAGCTCACCAGCCTCATCACCAAAGAGGGTTCCATGAACACGAATAATGGAGTAAATTCCCACTTTGGTCATAATCGCAAACAAAGCTGCGACAGGTGCAGAGGTATTGGCGTAAGCACTTGGCATCCACAAATACAGTGGAAACATCGCCGCCTTAACCCCAAACACCACCAGCAACAATAACCCTGCGCCCGCAATCACCCCTAGATCTTCTTGGGGTGCGATGGCTATTTTCGCCGCCATATCCGCAATATTAAGTGTACCCAATACGCCATATAGTGCGCCAACGGCAAATAAGAACAGCGTGGAACCAACGAGGTTAATCACGACATAGTGCAACCCTGCTTTGGTTCGTAAACGTCCATTTCCGTGTAACAGCAAGCCGTAAGAGGCCAATAATAAAACTTCGAAGAAGACAAATAGGTTGAATACATCGCCCGTTAAAAATGCACCGTTTAATCCAAACAGTTGCAGTTGAAATAAAATATGAAAATGTGCACCTTTTTTGTCCGTGTCGGTGGTCATGGCATACCACAAAGCACCCACAGCCAGCAAAGAGGTAATTAAGACCATCAGTGCCGACAGGCGATCCAACACCAGTACAATTCCAAATGGCGCAGTCCAGTTTCCAAGTAAGTACACTTGATATTGATCGGTCGAAGTCGCTGAAATAAGTGTCATACTCAATAACACCAGTCCAATGACAGCTAAGAAGCTGATGGCACGTTGTAGGCGAATGCCACCCATGTGCGCTAAAATGAGAATAAAGCCTGTAATCAGGGGTAAAAAGACTGGCCAAGCAGTTAAGTGACTCATCTATTTGGCCTCCTTGTTTGATGCGTGGTTTGATTCAACATCTAACCCATCTACGTGATCATTGCCGAGTTCACCACGCGCCTTCAATGCCAGTACAATTAAAAAGGCGGTCATTCCAAAAGCAATGACAATGGCGGTAAGTACCAATGCTTGTGGCAAAGGGTCACTGTATTGTGCCGCTTCGGCCGTCTTATCAATCACCGCAGGCAAACCAACGGTTAAACGCCCCATGGCGAATAAAAAGATATTCACGGCATACGCCAATAAGGTTAATCCCAACACCACGGGAAAGGTACGCGCCCGTAACGTTAAGTAGACACCCGTTGCGGTGAGTACACCGATTGCGAGAGAAATAAGCCACTCCATTAGTTTGTCTCCTGTTGCGACTTAAGCGCGGATGTAGATTGAGTTGAACCGTTTAAGCTGGGCTGTGCTTGATGAGATTGGTCACTTAATTTACCAAGCTCAACCAAGCTCATAACCGTAGCACCCACGACCACTAAGAACACGCCTAAATCAAAGGCGATGGCACTGGCTACTTCAAACTTACCCACCACAGGCCAATTTAAATAGGTAAATGCGGTCGTCATAAAGGGATAGCCTAACCCCATTGCCACAAGCCCTGTGGCAGTGGCAATTAATAGACCAAACCCGATCACCCAGTGCATATCAAATTTGAGGCGATCATTGGTCCACGCAATGCCGTTAGAAAGGTACTGCACAATTAAGGCAACCGCGGCAATCAATCCTGCAATAAAACCACCACCGGGTAAGTTATGTCCACGTAAGAAAATATAGATGGCAATCATCAGCATTAATGGTAACAACAGACGCGTTAAGGTTTGCATGATCTCTGGGTGAAGGTCACTGTTCCAAATTCGACCCACACTGTCTTGAGCAGGTGCGTGCAGTTTCATGCCTTGCAACATCGCAAAAATACCCAAGCCCGCTAACGCCAGTACGGCAATCTCACCTAGAGTATCCGTGCCCCTAAAGTCTACAAGAATCACGTTTACCACATTCGTTCCCCCCCCACCAGGGACGGAGTTTAATAAGAAAAATTCTGAAATCGGTGCAAAATCACGTGTAAGCACGGCCATCGCAAGCAACGTTACCCCAACCCCTGACAATAGCGCAATGACAATATCACGACTGACGCGTAAATCACTGGTCTCTTTGGGGGTGGTTTGTGGCAAAAAATACAACGCCAATAACAGTAAGATAACCGTTACGATTTCGACCGAAAGCTGGGTTAAGGCCAAATCAGGAGCTGAAAACTTAACAAACATTAACGAAATAATTAACCCAACCACGCCCAGCATGACCAGAGCAATTAAGCGTTTTCGATGCCATGCCACGGTCAACACACTGGCTACCATTAAAATCGCAATCGCCAGCACGCTCACACCATCCACTGGAAGCAATTCACGATCGCCAAACAGAGGTGCAGAAACCGTGGTAAACCCAATAAAACCTGCCAATAAAGCCGTTACAAGAACCCAGACGGTGGCGTTTTGCAACGAGCCTTTATCAAATGAGCGCGTTACGCGGTTGGCAAAAGCACCTATAACGCCTAACACTGCGTTAAAAATGATACGAGCATCCCAGTGTGCCATTCCTGACTCGTGCCATTCAAATAGACGTTTACGCATGGTATACACCAATACACCCAACACTAATGCTATAAAACTCATTAACAAAGGTAGATTAAATCCGTGCCAAATGGCCAAACTGTACTCTGGTGGTGTGGTTTGAAGTGTACCAGCCACCGCCACCGCTAAAATAGGCGCAACGGTAAACATAGGGATCATGCCCACGGCTAAACAGATAATGACTAATAGATCGACAGGAATTTTCATAAAACGAGGCGGTTCATGCGGTGTTTTAGGTAGATTAATGGGGTCACCGTTAAAGAAAACATCGTGAATAAAGCGCAAGGAGTATGCGACCGAAAAAACCGCGGCAAGCACCACTAAAATAGGAATTGCCCACGCCCAAACAGAACTGCCTGATGCGGTTAACGCTTGGTCAAAAAACATCTCTTTACTCAAGAAACCATTTAAGAGCGGAACCCCAGCCATTGCCGCGGCGGCAATCATCGCCAATACGGCGGTATGTGGCATATACTTAAGCAGGCCATTAATTCGCCGCATATCACGCGTTCCCGTTTCGTGATCAATAATACCCGCCACCATAAACAGTGAGGCTTTAAAGGTTGCGTGGTTAATAATATGAAAAATTGCAGCCACCGCGGCCAACTGGGTTCCAAAACCAAATAGCAAGGTAATTAATCCCAAATGACTGATGGTCGAATACGCCAACAATCCTTTAATATCGTGTTGGAATAACGCAAAATAAGCACCCAGTAAAAAGGTAATTAAACCTGCTCCGCCCACTAACCATGTCCACTCAGGTGTACCCGATAACACGGGAAAGAAACGCGCCAATAAGAAAATACCCGCTTTAACCATGGTTGCAGAGTGCAAATACGCCGAGACAGGTGTGGGAGCCGCCATCGCATGAGGCAACCAAAAGTGAAACGGAAATTGTGCTGATTTGGTAAACACGCCCAATAAAATCAAAACTAAAATAGGAAAGTATAAATCATGGCCACGAATCAACTCACCTGCTGACAGCACATCGGTTAAGTTGTAACTGCCCACAACGTGACCTAGTAACAATACGCCCGCTAACAAAGCCAAACCACCACCACCGGTAATTACTAATGCCATGCGCGCGCCTGCCCGAGCGTCTTGACGGTGTTGCCAGTAACTGATTAATAAAAACGAAGTTAAGGAAGTTAGCTCCCAAAAAACGACCATTTGAATCAAATTTTCTGACAGAACAATCCCTAACATCGACCCCATAAACATCAATAAATAGGCAAAGAATCGTCCCATCGAGTCTTTTTTAGACAAGTAGTAGCGTGCGTAAATAATAACCAACAAGCCAATGACTAAAATCAGTAACGAAAATAACAGCGCCAAACCATCAAAACGGAACGCAAACTCCAACCCAATGACAGGCATCCATGTCCAACTCTGAATTAAGGTTTCGCCCGCAAACACCATCGCCATGGAGGGTGCCAAAAAGGCCAACGCAAGAATGGTTACAAACGCTGCTACCCATGCAGAAGCCAAACGATTTATATTGGCTGCCCATGCGGCAAAAATCGCACCCACAAAAGGAAGTAGAGCCGCAATTGGCAAGTTAAAACTTAAAAGCGTTATGGCAGTCATTATTTAGCCTGTATAATAGAAAAAACGTACAAAAATTCGGGCAAAGAAGCTTACCATATTCATCCTAAGAGTCAATAATTAGCCTTGGTCTTCTAAATAAGGCAATCGGACTTAAAATAGCTTGAAAACAAGCGTTAACTAAGGTTACCCATTTAAAGGTCAATCAAATGACAAAGCCAGTAACAGCCTCAATACTCCAACACTTTTTCAGTATAGAAAACCCTAGAATCAACAGATAAAAAAGCATGCGTTGTCCGATATATTTTTTATCACCCTAAGCACCGTTATTTGTGGTGCAGATAACGGGGTGGCGATTGAAGCGTTTGGTAACGCTAAAAAAGACTGGTTTAGTGACCACAACTTAATTTAACCCATGGCATTCCCTCACGCAATACCTTTGGTGTGTAGTGGTACAGTGATTTTGGCCACCTAAATAGAGATGCTAAAATGCATCTCATCTCAAAGGTGACTTAAAATGACAAAAATAAAAAACTCGGCCGCAAGCGACCGAGTTTTTAGAACAAATTCAACTGATCTGATTTAGATTCTATATTATCGCTTTTCGTTAGCTGATTTTGAACATACTTCCGTATGGTTTTTTCATCTGTATTTCCTATCGTTTTGGAATGGCAACTGTAATCCCCCCATTTATAACCGAAGTTAAAAGTAGAAGATTAAACCTTTTCCAGCTTGTATCTTGGTGGCACACCACCAATCGCTGAATGAGGTCGTTCGTTATTGTAAGTCCATAACCATTTTG
>JAMOLY010000128.1 GCA_027068835.1 Thiomicrorhabdus sp.
TCTTCGAGTATGGCGATGCGGCGGTTGTTGTTTTCGATGAGGTTGTCGTATTCTCTAAGGGTTTTTCCAACTAATACCTGTTCTTGGTATTTAAGTACAGATACAGGAATATCCTTGAGGTCCCTAATTGGCAATTGAGGTTGCGCTGATCCAGACGCAAAGTTTGTAACTTGAGTTTGAAAAATTGGGGATTTGATTAAATAAAAAAGATAGTCAGGATCAAATTTTCCAGTAAGAGTTCTTACTACTAACATTTGAGCATTAATTAAGGCTTCTTGATAGTCTTTTGTTGTAACAAAAAGCGCAACCTTACCAATACCATTTCCTCTTGTTGTAAGAATTATGTCGTCTTTATAAACCCGACCCTTTTTAATCATTTCATATTTATCTTCAGTAATATAATTGCTGAGTCTAAAATCAATTCTTCCTTCATGAATAGCGGCACTATTGAGAAAAGGAATTCCTTCTGTTTGGAAATCAGATTTCTTAGGATAGTTTTTCCCTCTATCACCATCAATTATCTCAATCGGTAGTTGCCCAAATTTTAATGTTTGCAAGGCCCTCACTAATAATTCTCCAAAACCTTCACTACATTCTCACCAATCGTCTGTTCCAACTCATGCGCTTCGTTATTCAGCACTTCCAGTTCTTCTTGTAGGGCTGTGAGTTTGGTGGAGAAGTCTTCGTCGCTGTCTTCTTCGATATGGGTGACACCGACATAGCGACCAGGATTGAGTGACCAACCTTGTTGTTCTATTTCGCTGATGGTTGCGATTTTGCATAATCCTGGAATATCCCGATAAACCTGATCTGGGAACTGATTATTGAGGTCATATTCAGCGAAACCCTCACCTCCGCCTCTCCCAGCGGGAGAGGAACTGTTAGGTTCAGGGTGATTTTGCAAATAGGTATTATCAATGTCTTCGCCACGGTAAAGGCGTACGATATTGGAGATAAAATTCAGTTGTTCACTACTGAAGTCACGTACTGAACGAGTGACTTGGGTGTGGATATTTCGAGCATCGATGAATAGGACTTTGTCTTTGCGTTCTTCGGGTTTGCCTTTGTCAAAAAACCAAAGAGTACAAGGTAATGTAACAGTATAAAAAAAGTTACCACTAATGGCGATCATTACATCGACACCGCCATCTTCGATGATTTGTTTGCGGATTTCCATTTCAGAAGCGCGGGCGTCACTGGCAGAATTTGCCATGACAAAACCAGCTCGGCCTGTGTCGTTCAGTGCTGAGTAGAATTGTTGTATCCAGATGTAGTTGCCGTTGTCTGTGCGTGGCATGCCATAAGGGAAACGGGCTTTGTCATCGACCAGACGTTCTTTTTGGATGTTGTTGACATTAAAAGGGGGATTGGCCATGACAAAATCAAATCGACCTACGCCGCTTGAATCCACACAATGGTGTATGTCATCGTAATAAGAATTGCCTTCGCGGATTTCACCTTGCAGACCATGTACAGCAAGATTCATTTTTGCCAAGCGCACGGTATCGGCAGTTTTTTCCTGACCAAAACAGCTGAGCTCATCACCGGGTATTTTGTTGTGTTCTTCGACAAAAGCCGCTGATTGCACAAACATTCCACCAGAGCCGCAAGCGGGATCATAAACCGTGCCATGATACGGTTCGATGATTTCAGCGATTAAACGCACCAAGGTACTGGGTGTAAAAAACTCACCACCACCTTGGCCTTCTGAGCGGGCAAATTCCGTCAAAAAATATTCGTAAATACGCCCAAACACATCCGAGCCAATATCAAATCGAATATTGGCAAAGTTTTTCAATAAACTGGCAAGGATTGGATTGTCAAATACCGTATAGGTTTTGGGTAATGCATCTTTAATCGCTTCGTTTTCTTTTTCCAAAGCCTTCATGGCATCATTCACCGCTTTGCCCAAATCACAGTCCTCAGGCAACTTCAGTAAGTTACTGAACAAAGCACCCTCAGGCACATACATCGCCCCTTCGGCTTGGATGGCAGTTTTTAAATGGTTAGCACGACTCCTGCCCCTGCGAGCATCTGCTCCTTTACCATTCATGTTATCTTCAAGGCGCGCTTTCGCCAATTCATAACGGTATTCCGCATAACGCAAAAATATCAAACCCAAAACAGGCCGCGAATATTCCTGAGAAGTTAAGCCAGTATTGGCGCGCAACTC
>JAMOLY010000129.1 GCA_027068835.1 Thiomicrorhabdus sp.
CCAAAGGCTTCGAGCAACAGCATGTGACCTCGCTGAATTCGACCATCCCTAATGGCTTCATCTAACGCTAAGGGGACGGATGCACTGGAGGTATTGGCGTGCTTATGTACGGTAATCACCGCTTGCTCAGGTGACAGTTTTAATTTTTTAGCCGTACCGTTAATAATGCGTAAGTTGGCTTGATGTGGTACTAACCAATCAATATCTTCTTTTTGCAACCCATTGGCTTCAAGCGTCTCTTTAGCAATGCGACTCAAGGTATTGATCGCCATTTTAAAGACTTCATTACCCTTCATGTTCATGCTGCGCTCTTCAATAGAGTCTGAAGCGGGCAATTTTGAAATGCCTGAAGGCACATGCAAAAGGTCTTCGTACTGCCCATCGGCATGAATGTGAGTGGACAAAATACCTTCTTGTTCTGAGGCTTCCAACAGCACAGCACCCGCACCATCACCAAATAATACACAGGTGTTACGATCTGTCCAGTTGATGATGCGCGACAAGGTTTCTGCCCCCACCACCAACACGCACTTTGCCATACCCGTTTTAATAAACTGATCTGCCACACTCAATGCATAGACAAATCCAGAACACACCGCTTGAATATCAAATGCTGGACAACCATGAATGGCTAATCGCTGTTGCAGTAAACAGGCGGTACTCGGAAAAGTTTTATCAGGCGTGGTGGTCGCAACAATAATCAAATCAATGGCACTGGCCTCTAGCCCTGCCATTTCGAGTGCTTTTAAGGTAGCTTGCTCCGCTAAATCACAGGTGGTCTGACCCTCGGCGGCAATGTGGCGCTGCTGAATACCCGTGCGCTCACGAATCCACTCATCACTGGTGTCTACCATTTTTTCAAGATCAGCATTGGTTAAGATTTTTTCAGGTAAATACCCACCTGTGCCAACAATACGGCTATAAACTTTTTGATTCATAATTACTCAACGTTAAAGGGGTTCAAAAGCAATTTTAGACAAAAAGCTCGCTTTTACTCAACAACCAGTTCATTGGCTTGTTGCTTAATCAACTTAGATACTTCTGAGGAGATTAACTCAGGGACATTTTTTTTCACTTCCAATCGCGCTTCGGCAATGGCATGGAAATAGGATGAACGGTCGGCACTGCCGTGACTTTTGATCACGATTTTACGCAAACCTAATAAAGAAGCTCCGTTATAGCGACTCGGATCCACTTTATCTTTAAACGATTTTAAAACAGGGTAGGCAATGATTGCCACCAGCTTAGTCAATAGGTTTTTCTTAAACGCCGCTTTCAAATAGAAAGAGATCATTTTAGCCACCCCCTCACTGGATTTTAACGCAATATTACCGTCAAACCCATCACAAGCAACGACATCCACATCGCCTTTAAAGATATCATTACCTTCAACGTAACCAATATAGTTAATACTGGGCAGCTGAAGCAACTGGTGCGCCTCTTTAATACGTGGGTGACCTTTCATCTCCTCTTCACCAATGTTTAGCAAGCCCACTCGAGGCGAAGCATTGTCATCAATTGCTTGCGCTAACACCGACCCCATCATAGCAAACTGCGCTAACTGCTCCCCTGTACAGCCAATATTGGCACCCAAGTCTAAAACGTGTACATGGCCTTTCATGGTTGGCATCGTGGTACAAATGGCTGGGCGCTCAATATCGGGCAGCATTTTTAGCACAAATTTAGCAACCGCCATTAATGCACCGGTATTTCCTGCACTGACACACGCTTGCGCCTGATCTTCTTTGACCAAATTTAAGGCCACACGCATGGAAGACTGTTTTTTCTTTCTTAGTGCATTAGAGGGTAAATCGTCCATTTCAACCACTTGTTCAGCGTGTTGCACAGAGATTCGAGAGTCATCGTATTGATGTTTTGAAAGTTCCGCATTAATTAGGTCTTCTTTACCAACTAAAATAATGTGAATATCAGAGAATTTTTTGAGTGCATCGAGGGACGCTGGAACGGTGACAGGTAAACCATGATCACCGCCCATCGCATCGATAGCAAGATTGATAGCCAAGATGAATTAAGCCTTATCTTGAACGACTTTTTTGCCTTTATAATACCCGTCCGCGGTTACGTGATGACGACGGTGAACTTCACCCGTGGTCTCATCAACGGTTAAGGTTGGTGCATCTAATGAATCATGCGAACGACGCATTCCACGTCTTGATGGGGTTTTACGGCTCTTTTGGACTGCCATGGTACTCTCCTAAAATAATACGATTATGAATTCTATTTTTTTAACGTTTGCAATATTGCAAACGGATTCGATTTTTCTGCCGCCTCGCGCTCGTCAACATCTGAAACCGTCTCATTTTTATAGTGCATTGAACTTGAGTCATTAATGGGAGCAAGTGGTACCGAAAGTAACAACTCCTCCTCAACCCAGTCAAAAGAGAACATTTTATCCTCTTCTGTTAACAAAAACACTTCAACTTCTGTTGGCAAATCTTTTGCCAATGCCAGTGATTCAGTAAAAACCCCTTTGGTCTCTGATTTGATCAAATATTCAAAGGTCTCTAATGAACGCTGGCACTGTAATTCTAGAACTGCCTCTAATTTCATGATAAAAGCGGGAAACTTTAACGCCTTATCATAATAAAAGTTTAGCTCGACCTTAACATCACGATCCGATGTGCCAACAACCTCAATCAAACGCGTTAAACGGCTTTGATTGACTCGCCCCACAAATTGTTTATTATGGTTCACCGAGTTGATTGGATCGATAAATTCAGGTAGCTTGTCTAACATAGGCGCGAATCATACCGTTATCATTTAATTAAGTCAAAAAATAATATACAAAGGTCTCCCGAACCATGCTTTCTCAGCCAAAAAAAACAAACGAAAAAACCATATTTCCAAACATCGTTCTCGCATCCACCTCCCCCTTTAGAAAACAACTGCTTAAAAAGCTTCACCTGACTTTTGAACAGATTGCACCCAATATAGATGAATCCCCCTTAAAAAATGAGTCCCCTAAAGCGATGGTAGCTCGGCTCTCCAATAATAAAGCACAAGAAACTTCACAACGCTTTCCAGCCAGTATTATCATTGCCTCAGATCAATGTGCGGTCTTTCAAAACACCCCCATCGGAAAACCGCATACCATGCAAAATGCCATTAAACAACTGCAACAATTTAGCCAAGAAACCATTACCTTTTATACGAGCTTGACCGTAATAAATACTGCAACACAACAGAAATTTGAGCGAATGGACACAACACAAGTGCACTTTAGGGCTTTATCTCAAGAGGTGATTGAAAACTATCTGGACATCGAACAACCTTTGACTTGTGCTGGAAGCTTTAAGTCGGAAGGATTGGGCATTACCTTGTTTAAAAAAATAACCAGCAAAGACCCGAATGCTTTAATCGGACTGCCGCTGATTGACCTGACGGATATTTTTTATCAAATGGGGTATTCATTACCACTAAAAAATACCCCCCCCCTATCGACTTAAACCCTTGAAAGCAACCAAGCATTCAATTCCTGTAATGAATCAAGCTCCGCCACGGGTTGATAAGCTGAAAGTACTTCCATTTGATGCACACCGTGACTCAACGCAACCCGATCCATCTCAATATTTTGTGCCATTTCCATATCAAACGTGGTGTCACCAATCATAACCGCTTCATTCGCAGACAAGCCAAATGCTTCTAAAATCTGTGCCAACATCAAGGGGTCTGGTTTTGAAGCCGACTCCACGGGCGTACGAGTCATATCAAAATACACACCCAAACCGCACTCACTTAATACACGATCTAATCCTTTACGGCTTTTACCCGTTGCAATCGCTAATTTAACCCCACTTTGGCTTAAATTAAACAGCAGTGCCTCAGCACCATCAAACGCCTCCATTTCTACGTCACACTCTTCTAAAAAAAACTGAGTGTAGGCCTCGGCCATTGCAACAATTTGATGTTGATCGGCATCAGGGTACAACCCTAAAATAGCATTCTCCAAGCTCAACCCAATAATTTGCTTAGAATCATGATGAGAAAGCACAGGAAACCCACTGGCTTTTGCTGCATGCTGAATTGAACTTACAATACGACTTTCCGAATTCATTAAGGTGCCATCCCAATCAAAAATCACGGCTTTATATTTTTTCATTACGTTCTCTTAATCTTTTTTTAATACATTAATAATTTGTTTAAAATCCGAAGATAGAGGTGCTTCAAATAACACTTGCTCTTCCGTAACGGGGTGGGTAAATCCCAAAAACTGAGCATGTAATGCCAAACGCTTCATACCCAGCTTCCGAAAGCGTTTATTCTGCTCACGATCACCATAACGATCATCCCCCAGCAACGCACAACCTTGTGCCAGCGCATGCACTCGAATTTGATGCGTTCGTCCCGTTTTAAGCTTAACGGACATTAAATCACACTCTTTTAAATGTTGCTCCAATCGAAAATAACTCACCGCTTCTTTACCATTTTTATTTACCGATACATGCCAACCGCCTTCTTTAAAGTTCTCTTTAAGTAACGGCAAATCTACTTTTTGTATGTTTTTAGGCCACTGCCCCGTCACAATCGCTAAATAGCGTTTATCAAACTGATTGGCTCTAATTTGGGCATGAAGGTTTTTCAATACAGACGCTTTTTTAGCAATCAATAAACAACCAGAAGTATCTCGGTCAATGCGATGCACCAGCTCCAGACGCTTAGCAAGAGGCCTTAAAACACGAACCACCTCAATCAACCCCCAATTTATCCCCCCCCCTCCATGCACCGCGATGCCAGAAGGTTTATTAATGACCATTAAGTCTTTATCTTCAAATAAGATACTGGCTTCAATGCGCTGTAATTGTGTGTAAGGAATTTCAGATACGTCTAATTCTACTTTTTCAGGCACACTAACAGGCGGAATACGAACGCTATCGCCTGCCTTTAAGCGCGTACTGACTTTAACTCGACCTTTGTTTACGCGCACCTCACCCTTGCGGATAATGCGATAAATTAATGTCCGAGGTGCTTTACGTAAATGCCGCATCAAAAAGTTATCCACTCTCTGACCTTCATCCTCTTCGGTTACCTCAACAAATCTTACATTGGCCATAATATTTTAAATTACCCACAGATTATTCACATTTTTGCCACAGTTTACAGACAGAACCGCACGTTGTCATTGCATAGCATGAAAATGAATGCTATATTTGCACGGCTAAATTTATAGTTGATGTCATTTTTTACGAAAAAACAGTAAGAATGGCACGAAAAGAATTTTAAACACAGGTCAATAAAAGCTTAAATTTAAAGTAAATTTTATTGTCCAAATAAAACTCTAAGGCATACATACAAGATAACAAGCCTAAAAAAATTGATTGGCGCAGAACGCTGTTAAACATTCCTAAGACGCCAATACAGTGATACGAAAATTATAACGTAAACTTAAAAAAGATCGCTTTAAAAGCATTGTAAACAACAGACCATAAGTCTGCCGGCTAGAGCAAAACAGCCTAAATAGCATAGTAACAAGTAGAAAATATTCCGTGCGTTTGCTCAATACCAATGTTACACAAAAAAGACCCGAAATATGATTTGCAATACGGCAATTCATAAGCCAAACATGGCAAGCTAATAAAATTAAAACAACAATAAAAGCCCGTTAAGTACAGAACTGAAAAGACAGAGCCGCTTATATTTAAAAAATCAAAAAAAATATAAACGCCTTACTTTTTCTTACCGATTACCGACTGACTTGTGCTGACCAACCTTTGTATGTTTTAGTACCCACACCGTCTATTTTTGTGCGTAACAATCCGCCTAAACAAGCTTTCCTGCCTTCTTGACAGTTTTAGCCCCACCATTATTTTCGTCTGCTTATTAATCCTGTTCCATGTATCGTCTTAGCCAAACTAAGAAAGAGAAATAGCATGAAAAGAATGCTCATTAATGCGACTCAAGTAGAAGAGACGCGAATTGCCCTTGTAGACGGGCAAGCCCTGTACGATTTAGATGTTGAAACCCCGCATCACCAAAAGAAAAAAGCCAATATATACAAAGGTCGAATCACTCGCGTAGAACCAAGTCTAGAAGCCGCTTTTGTAGATTACGGTTCCGAACGCCACGGTTTCCTTCCCTTTAAAGAAGTGGCTGAAGAGTACTTTCCCAAAAATAAATCTGACTCCGGCCGCCTTAGTATTCGTGACGTTTTAAAAGAAGGTCAAGAGATCATCGTTCAAGTTCAAAAAGAGGAACGAGGCAACAAAGGCGCAGCACTCACCACACAAATCACCCTTGCGGGGCCATACGTAGTGATGATGCCAAACAACCCAAAAGCGGGTGGCATATCAAGGCGTATTGAAGGCGATGACCGTTCAGGTATCCGCGATACCTTACGCGACCTAAATACACCAGATGGCATGGGATTGATTATCCGTACCGCTGGTGTTGGCAAAAACACCGAAGAGTTGCAATGGGGGGTCGATTACCTTGTACAGCTTTGGGAAGCCGTTCAAAAAGCCTCCAAAGAAAAAGCCGCTCCCTTTTTGATCCATCAAGAATCCGATATTGTAATCTTAGCAATACGCGACTATTTGCGCCAAGATATTGGTGAAATCATCATTGATAATATGGAAGTATTTCACAAAGCGCGTGATTTTATTCAACACGTGATGCCTCAGCAAGTGTATAAAGTCAAACCATATCAAGATACGATTCCGCTGTTTACTCGCTTTCAGATTGAGTCTCAAATCGAATCTGCTTATCAACGCGAAGTAACCCTACCCTCTGGTGGTTCGATTGTGATTGATATTACCGAAGCCTTAACCGCCATCGACATCAACTCAAGCAGAGCCACCAAAGGCAGCGACATTGAAGACACCGCTTTTAATACCAATATGGAAGCCGCTACAGAGATCGCTCGTCAACTGCGTTTACGCGATTTAGGTGGTCTTATTGTTATTGATTTTATCGACATGCACTCAAACAAACATCAACGTGATGTTGAAAATAGAATGCGTGATTCTGTAAAATCCGATCGTGCCCGTGTGCAAATCGGAAAAATTTCGCGCTTTGGTCTACTTGAAATGTCTCGTCAGCGCTTACGTCCTTCCATTGAAGAATCCACACAAATTGTCTGCCCTCGTTGTCATGGTGTAGGTGTTATTCGTGGTGTCGAGTCTTTAGGGCTCTCCATCCTTCGCTTACTTGAAGAAGAGAGCATGAAAGAGCAAACGCGCCGTGTAACAGTCCAGTTACCTGTAGACGTTGCCACCTTCTTACTCAATGAAAAACGTAATCAAATTATTAAAATTGAAGACCGTCACAGCCTGCATGTATTGATTGTGCCTAATGAAAACTTAGCCACGCCACAATACGTTATAGAGCGCACGCGTAACGGAGACGAAACGCCCATTAATGCCAGCTATGAAATCAAAGAAATGATGACCCCTGAGCTATCTCAACAAGAGGAAGCTCAAAATGAAAAACCACCAAAACCAAAAGAAGAGCCCGCAGTAAAAGCCATACAGCAAACGGCTCCCCCTGCCCCGACTCCTGCGGCACAAGAGAGTAAACCAGGTCTATTTTCGCGCATTTGGTCATCGCTGTTCAGTAAAGAGGAGGAAACGCAAAAAGAAACATCTAAAAAGCCACAGCGCCCTCATCAACGCAACCGCAACAGTAGCAACAGCCGTCGAGATGAAAACCGTCATCGTCGTACCCATCGCAACCGCCGTCAAATTTCGGACGATCAAGATAAAAAATCGACCTACCACGGAAAGTCGTCGGCCTCCGAGTCGTCCAAAAAACCGAATCGCCGCTCAAATAACGAGAATCACGCTCGTAAAGAGAGAGAGGTTAAAGAGCAATCGACAACAGATAGCAACGTAAACAATGACACCCGTAATGAGGCAAGTAGCACACCGCAGAATAAAAAACCTCGTTCTGGTGGAGGACAACGTCATCGTAGTCGTTACAACAGCCGCAACTACAACAGTCGCCGTCGTGCACCAGTGGGTGCAGAAGAGATGTCAATTGACTCCGTTACACCCAATACCATTACGGCTCCTGTGCAAGCAGTGGTTCCTGAAATCGTTATTGAAACACCAGTACAAGAAGCAATTCCTGACACCGTTGCTGAAACACCAGTACAAGAAGCAATTCTTGACACCGTTGTTGAAACATCAGTACAAGAGGTAATTCCTGAAATCGTTGTTGAAACACCAGTACAAGAGGCAACTCCTGACACCGTTGTTGAAACACCAGTACAGGAGGTA
The DNA here is from genome assembly GCA_027068835.1 of Thiomicrorhabdus sp. Lineage (GTDB taxonomy): Bacteria > Pseudomonadota > Gammaproteobacteria > Thiomicrospirales > Thiomicrospiraceae > Thiomicrorhabdus. The sequence continues at coordinate 8,235 of JAMOLY010000129.1, forward strand.
ACTCTTGAAGCCGTAACAGAAGTACCCGTACAAGAAACAACGCCAGAAATCATTATTGATACAATGGACGAAAAAAAGCCAAAAGAGTCTTAATTTTAGTCATTTTTTAAAAAAGCCCTCAATCAAACATATTGATTGAGGGCTTTTTTTTGGCTTACGATAAATGCACTTTCTTAATTGATTGTAACAACCCTTGCGAAGCCGACTCAACCAAATCAAATACATGGTCAAATCCTTTTGCGCCTCCATAATACGGATCAGGCACTTCCGTTTCAGAAAAATCTTGTGAGTACTCTAAAAATAACTCAATTCTTTCATAATGTTCAGGCAAAGCCACATCTTTTAAATTAGAAAAATTTGCTTCATCCATGGCTAAAACATAATCGTATTGATAAAAATCACCTAAATCGACTTGACGCGCTCTCAAATCCGTCATATCAATCCCCCGCTCTTTTGCGACCTGCACCGAACGACTGTCTGGAGACTTACCAATATGAAATGCTGCCGTTCCCGCAGAGTCAACCTCAATCACATCTTCCAAGCCTGCCTCACGCACCATATTGCGAAATACACCGTGTGCCGTTGGCGAACGGCAAATATTCCCCAAACACACAAATAAAACAAACACTTTTTTTGACATGTTTTTCCTCCTATTCGTTTAAAATAAAGGCCTATTTTACAAGGCAACCTTTATAAATGCACCCTTCTAATTCAAATCAACCTCAAACCCAATTCACTTTTCATAACACATGGGTTCAATACGCTGACAACAATATTGTTATTGCCAACAAGCCCAGCGGCTTGCTCTCGGTACCAGGGCGTGGGCCTGATAAACAAGAGTGTTTGGTCTCCCATCTAACCCCGCACTTCCCGACAATTAAAATCGTACATCGATTGGACATGGACACTTCTGGCCTTATGGTACTAGCATTAAATGCCGACGCACACCGTAACCTAAGCCGCCAATTTCAAGAGCGTGAAACCGCTAAAACGTATCATGCAGTCTGTGCAGGTATTCCTTTAAAAACTCAAGGAACCATTAAACTCCCCATGCGCTGTGATTGGGAAAAACGCCCCCTGCAAATGATTGATTTTAAGCAAGGAAAATCAGCCGAAACACACTGGAAAATTCTCAAACAGTACACCAATCACTTTCTCATTGAACTCACCCCCATTACAGGTCGCTCTCACCAACTGAGACTTCACATGAAATCACTTGGCCATCCTATTTTAGGCGATAACCTTTATGCCGATCCGATAACCCTCAATCAATCAAAACGCTTATTGCTCCACGCAACAACCCTCTCTTTTACCCATCCCGTGACCCAAAAAACTCTGCGCTTTCAGGCGCCTAATAATTTCCCCCCTCAAAATAAATAAATGGCACATAAAATGCTTTTCCATCCCTAATTAGATCTCTCTAAAACACGCGATAGGAACCTTAGCCATGTCGGATATTAATATTGAAAAAGACGATCAAGCCACACAAGAAATGCTCGACATGATGGGCGAGCTTTCAGAAGAGATGGACAGCACGCTGCAATCAAAAGACAGCGTGCAAACTGATGAGCTACTTAATGAGCTAGAGGGACTGCCCAGTGAACTGGAAGCAGAACCACCAGCAACCATTGAGGTCATAGAGCCAGACAAAGAGACTCCTCTTGATGTAAATGATATTGACAGTCTCATGGCTGAAATTAATGAAGACACCGAAACCTCTATTGAAACGTCCCCCCCCTCCATTACTACAGCACCTAAAACCATCGAAAACACTGCATCAAAAGATGCTGACGAACACATGGAACCCCCAGTAATAGAAGACCTTGAAAATCCTTCCATTGTTGAAGACGAAGATAATTTAGAGGCAACAACGCCAGATGAAATAAGCGATCTAGAGGATCAAAGCGGCACCCAGAATACAGATAATATACAAGAAACCGACGATATTCCTGACACCGAAACAGAGATGGATTCAATAACAAACGAGGACAATATTGCCCCCCCCTCAGAAGACATTGCCGATATAAGTGCCACAGATGACGAGTCCAGTGAACCACAAGAACAAACAGAATCTACGGATCAAGCCGAACAACTGATCTCACAAACTCAACAAGCCGTTGATACCATGAAAGAAGCAATTCAAATCGATCAAGATATTCAAGAAATCGCTTCCAGCGTTCACGGTAATGCCCAAGAAGCGATCCAAATAGCCATTTCAACCAGTGAACAAGCGCAGCAGTCGGCCGAACAAATTCAACGCGCGATTGAAGCCACCTTTGTGGCCTCTGAAAATGCCTTTAGTGCGGCAAAAAATGCAGGCTATCACATTAATTTAGATGACATCAACGCCGAAAAATCCACTTCGGAAATTATCGAACAACTGCAAGAAATTGAAACTAAAAATAAACAATTAAAAGAAGTAAATCAAAACTTAAAACAACGAATTTCAGAGTTAAAATAAAATTAACACAAAAGCATAGGTAGCCCCATGAGCAATATCGTTGACGACTTACTGCATGATGTCGAAGAACTCGAAGCCAGTACACAAGATATGGATAGCAATGTTCAAGGCCTTGAGCAACAAAAGTCCACTCTAAACGATCGCGTTAAAGCAACGCACGATAAAACATTGCTCGAAACCGCTAAAATATCACAAGAATCGGCCAAACAAAGTCACTCTGCTGCGGCCGCATCCATTAAGCTATCCGAACAACTTAAAGCCAGAAATACCGAGCTTGAAGAGCTCAGCAACAATTGGCGACAAGCGGTACGAAATACGCTAAGAGAACAGCAAACCGCCAAAAAATATTTTGCCGTTATGCTCGGGGCAACCCTAGCCATTAGCATCATATCACTTAGCTCCATTGGCTATTTTTTCTACCTTCTCAACCAACAAAACACGCAACACAAAGGTGAAATGCTTGATATTATTCAAACCGAAAGCAAGTTACTCAGCAATAAGCTTACGGTAAAAACAGACGAACTTGCCTCTCTTACCGAAGCCATGAGTGCCGATGTAAAACGCCTAAGCAATCAAAACATTCAAAGCAGTACCAATACCAGTAGTGCCAAAGATATAAAACAAGCAACCGTTGATTCCAGTGACACCCAAAAAATTACCAACACAGAACTAAGCAAACAGGCGGCGACTCACGCCTTAAACATTAAACAACTTAATGCTCAGCACAAAGAGCTTAAAGCCTTAATTCAAAAGCTGTTCGTTCAAAAACAGACCGTTAAAAATATTCCACAAACAAAACAATCAGCAACCGATCCTGCACAACTTAAAAAATTAAACGATCTAAGCTGGCTCATTCGTAAACAAGGCAAGGCGTTAAAAACCATTCAAAAAACGCTCTCAGGAAAGCTCGAACGCCCATCTGATAACCGAAAAATCCAAAAAACATTAACCGCTCTCAAAGCAGAACTCAACACGCTTAACCAACAGCAAAATGAGATTAAACAGCAACTCAACACACTGCAAGAAAGTGTTTCAATACACCTTAAAAAGCCAGTACAAAAACCTCCCTACAGCTATAAATCAACGACCGATTACAAACTAGATTAAAACCTGAATCCGTAACTTCACTATGAAATTGGCAAGGTAATCAAACTTTGGTTTTCCACAAAATTATTTACAGACGCTGTAAATAAATCACGTATGATTTATTTAGCTCCACACCCAAAATTAGATATTTACGATTGCCATCAGAATGATTGACAGGGTTGCTCGAACGGTCAATTCAGAAACGAATTACTCAATTCCTGAAAACATATTATCAACATCAATCAAAATAATAACGTTGTCTTGAAAATGGGCAATGCCTTGAATATAACGAGAAGCGCCCTCTTTGGAAGCTGAAAGTGGCTCTATTTTATCATCTGGAATGTCTTTAACTTCCATCACAAAATCAACGAGTAACCCAACGGTTCGCTCTTCATCCAATTCAACAATAATAATTCGAGACAAATCATTAATCTCTCGACTGGGCATGTTGTACATACTACGTGAGTCAACAACGGTTACAATCACACCGCGAACATTAATAACGCCTAAAACCCCGTAAGCGGCTCCCGCAACATTGCGAATATTACCAACCCTTAAAACTTCTCGTATTTTTTTAACCTGAATGCCATACACTTCATTTTCTAGCGTAAACAACACACAACGAGTACAAGGGCCTAAGTACGCTGGCTCATCACCGTAATCATCTATTTGTGCATTATTACCAAAAATGGGCATCTCATCTGCTACATCCATATCTATAACTCCTTATTTACATGAGCTTCCCGACTCCCCAGATAGAAATATGAATTAGAGTGCAAGCAATTGATGTGCATAGTGAACTCAAAAAAAACAATGTCACCTTATTGGTGATGTGTCCTTTTTTGAGTTTACTAGGTGCATTAAGGGCTTATGCTATAAACGTATTTTATATCTGGGGATTCGGGAACTTATTGAAAACGCTCAACCACACCAGGCAAATCTAAAATTAAGGCGATGCTTCCATTACCCGTAATCGTTGCGCCAGCATATCCCGTCGCATTTTTTAGCATGACACCTAATGGCTTAATGACCACCTCTTCCTGACCATTTACTTGATTAACCACAAGCCCAGCACGTTGATTTCCTACCGCAACCATAACCACTTTATCCCCCCTGTAATTATCTTTGGGTTTGTCGGCCGCAAGCCATTCATTTAAAAAATACAGCGGAACACTTTCATCTCTTAAGCGCACCATCATTTGGCCATCAATTTTATTGGTTTTTTCAGGATTAAAATCAAAAATTTCTTGAACACTGGTTAAGGGAATCGCATAACTGTCTTCATTAAAGCCAACCATCAAAGTAGGAAGAATCGCGAGCGTAAGCGGTACTCGAATACTGATCTTCGAGCCTTCTCCCAATACTGAGTCAATATCAATACTGCCGTTAAGCTTGGTAATCATGGTTTTCACAACATCCATTCCAACGCCACGACCAGATATATCACTCACCTGCTCTGCGGTTGAAAAACCTGCGGATAAAATTAATTCAAACGCAGACTTATCATCCATTTGACTGGCAGCTTGTTCATCCATCATGCCTTTTTCAACGGCTTTTTGGCGCAGAACGTCAGGATCCATTCCCTTACCATCATCGGTAATAGACAATAGAATATGATCCCCCTCTTGCTTGGCTGCCAGCACCACTGTACCCGTTTCAGGCTTACCTGCGGCCGCACGAATATCAGGCATTTCAACCCCATGATCCACGGAGTTTCGTACTAAATGTACGAGAGGATCGGCAAGTGCTTCAACCAAATTTTTATCCAAATCGGTCTCTTCACCTTCTAGTTTTAACTCTATTTTTTTACCCAACTTTCGGGCTAAATCGCGTACCACTCGTGGAAAGCGTCCAAACACTTTTTTAACAGGCTGCATACGAGTTTTGAGTACAGAAGCCTGTAAATCGGTCGTAACATGATCTAAATTAGCAACAGCATTGGCAAGGTCTTCTGGATCAGTATTTTTACCTTTTAAGGTCAGCAAACGATTACGAACCAACACCAACTCTCCCACCAAGTTCATAATGTCATCTAAACGTTTCGTATCCACTCGAACCGTCGATTCAGTGGTATTTTTAGTCGCGGGCTTTGCTTGATCTTTGGTACTTGGTTTTGATGCCGTCGCTTTAGGCGAAGGTTTCGGTTTTGCTTTAGGGGGGGGGGGAGAAATTTTAGGCGCAGAATTTGCCGCAAGCTTTGGTTCTGCTTTACTCGTATCTCGTTGATTCAACAACGCATCAAACTCTTCATCCGTCATATCGCCATCAGGGTCAACACCGTCTGGTAACGATAACGTTGCCGAATCACTGCTTGCAGATCCACTGGTATCTCGTTGGTTTAACAACGCCTCAAATTCTTCATCCGTCATGTCCCCATCAGGGTCAACGCCTTCTGGTAACGATAACGTTGCTGAATCACTGCTTGCAGATCCGCTAGTATCTCGTTGGTTTAGTAGCGCCTCAAATTCTTCATCCGTCATATCCCCATCAGGGTCAACACCATCCGCTAATTGCAATGCAGATTCAGCCGAATTTGATACTTCCGAAACAGGTTCCTCCACTTTCTTTCCCGTTAACGCATCCAAATCAATTAACAGTTGAGGGTCATTTTCGGGCAACTCTCGTGCGCCATCATTCAATTTCTCCATGGCCTCACTGATGACATCAAACGCTCTTAAAATGACTTCTACAGCCACTTCATCGTATTCAACATCACCGTTACGAATTTTATCAAATACGTTTTCAGCACGATGACAAACTTCAATTAAAGGGGTAATCGCCAGAAATCCTGCCCCCCCTTTAATGGTATGAAACCCTCGGAACACCGCGTTTAATAAATCACTGTCTGTTGGCGAGTTCTCCAAATCAACCAGTTGATCATTTAATTGGTCTACTAGGTCAGAAGCTTCAACTAAAAAGTCCTGTAAAATCTCTTCATCCACAGCGCTTACTCCACTTGATTATATGTGCTTAACATACTCAAAACCAAAGCAATGATTGTGCCACAAGATTTTTCTCCTCCCCCCCCTTCTCTATAACGAAAAGCTTACTAAATACCAAGCTCTCCCAGTAAATCGTCTACAGCATCTTGAGAATCCATGGAGTTTTGTTTTGATTTTTGGGTTACATTGGGGCCAATGCCTTTCATTTCGTCCTGTTTTTGTTCGTCGCCTTCTTCTTTATCTGGAATGGCATCGTAGTCATGGCGGGAGTCTGAAATGAGCTGAATTAAACTTTGCTCTAATGCTGACACAGTTAATAATACACGGTTCAAAACTTGACCCGTTAGGTCTTGAAAAGACTGCGCCAACAAAATATTGGTTAACTCTGTATTTAACTCATTCAACTGTTTTTGAAGTGGTTCTGATCGATTTTTATTGGAGCCTTCATTGAAACTTTCCTGCACCAGCAAAGCAATTGACTCACTTAGATCCATCGCCCTCTCCGTTGAAGCTAAGGTTTTTGAACACGCTTCGTCGGTGGATGAGAGTACATATTCTAAACGTTCTGTCACATCAGGAAGATCGTGTTTTGTTTGCAGCAATAGACGATTATCAACCAATTCATCTAAGGTATCGTGTAAATTATTCGTGAGACTGCTTAAGCGTTGATAAAGCTCAGACTCTCTTAATTGAGTCAGTTCATCCAATAACATTGCTGCTTGAGTTTGATCGTTTTCTTGTAACGCATTAAGCAATGCTTGAACTTTTTTTATTTCAATGTGAGTTGCACATGTCATTGAGTATCACTCCAATATTTTTAATTCATTATCCAGATTACTGAATACAAAAAAACCCTATACAACGTCATTATCGTATAGGGCTTTAATTAAAACTAATCACAATTTTTTATACGGTCTTTTCACTACTTTGTTTAACCATTTTGCCTTTCTGCAACGCGTTCAAAAATTTTATGTATTTTGGCGTTCAGTGTAGCTGCCGTAAAGGGTTTTACAATATAGCCGTCCACACCTGCTTGTGCAGCTTCTAAAATTTGACTGCGCTTTGCCTCTGCGGTAATCAATAAAAATGGGGTATTTTGCAGGTTAGCATCAGCACGAACATGCTTTAGTAGCTCAAGCCCTGTCATATCAGGCATATTCCAATCACTAACAATAAAGTCATATTTTCCTGTCTGCACCATGGGCCAAGCGGTTGCTCCGTCATCGGCTTCATCAAATTTATGAAAGCCTAACTCTTTCAATAAGTTTTTAACAATTCGTCTCATGGTGGAAAAATCATCAACGACTAAAATATTCATATCTCTATTCATTTGCATTTTTTTATTCCTAATAATCTTACACTTAATTTTATTTATTATTTAATCCAATCGGCCATACGAGAACGTATTCTTTTAATGGCTTGGCTGTGTATCTGGCTAATGCGTGATTCACTGACAGACAGTACTTCACCAATCTCTTTTAAATTTAACTCTTCGTCGTAATACAGCGACATTACCAACTTTTCTTTTTCTGGCAAACTGGATATTTCGTCCACCAATGCTTCTTGAAAACCCGATTCAACCAGCTCAGCAAACGGGGTTGCGCTATTGCTGACCATTCTGTCTTCTGACAACTCATGGTGATCGGGCAAATCAATTGAGAGCAGTTGCACCGAGTTGGTATCTTGTAAAATATGATAATATTCGTCAATTGACACATCCATTTGCATAGCAATTTCATTGTCCCGTGCCTCTCGCCCTAAGCGCGATTCAACTTGGTTAATGGCCTCACTCACGGCTCTTGATTTACGGTAAACGGAACGAGGTGTCCAATCGCCTTTGCGAATTTCATCCAACATGGCGCCTCTAATTCGAATCCCCGCATACGTTTCAAAACTCGCGCCTTGATTTGAATTAAATTTTTGCATGGCCTCCATTAACCCAACGATGCCTGACTGAATTAAGTCATCCACAAACACACTGTCGGGCAAGCGACCTTTTAAGTGATAGGCAATTCGCTTAACCAAGGGCAGATATTGCTCAAGCTCTTGAACCCCATTGGCCGCCTGTTTCTGAACGTCTTCGTATGCAGTTGTACCTGTCATAGAACTCTAATGCCCTGATTGAAATAAATTTTCAACAAAAAACTGTAAATAGCCTGTTGCCCCTTTTGGAACAGGCCATTTTTCAACCTGTTGAGCCATCGCCCTAAATGCTTGTGCCGACTCGCTGTGCGGCTTATAGACCGTAACTGGAATCTGTTTTTGTACGGCATCGCGTAAGTCGTGATCAAAAGGGATGGAACCCAAATAATCCAAACGCACATCTAAAAATTGTTCGCATACTTTAGCAAGTTTTTCATACAGTTGTCGACCATGTTTTGATGAACGACTTTGATTGGCCAATAATTTAAAACGTGTGAGTTGTTGTTCTCGGCTTAATACTTTAATTAAGGCATACGCATCGGTAATGGAAGCGGGTTCATCGGTGACCACCACCACCACTTCTTGCGCTGCTCGGCAAAAACTAATCACACTGTCGGCAATCCCTGCCGCCGTGTCTACAATTAACACATCCAACTGGTCACTTAATTCTGAAAAGGCATTAATAATGCCTGCATTTTCTAAGGCGCTTAACTGAGCCATTCGACTTACACCCGATGCGGCAGGAATGATTCGTAACCCACCTGGCCCTTCTACAATAACCTCTTCAAGTGTTTTTTTGCCTTCAAGCACATGCAATAAATTATATTTAGTTTGCAGTCCTAACATAATATCCACATTGGCCAGACCCATATCGGCATCCATCAATAAAACGCGGTGTCCCATTTTAGTTAATGAAACACCCAAGTTAACCGAAACATTGGTTTTACCCACGCCCCCTTTTCCACTGGCAACGGCAATCACTCTCACAGGGCTTTGTTGCTCTGTGCTGGCCATGGTTGGTTTTGACTGCATTGCTCGCAAGCCTGCTGCTTGATCATTGAGCATTCGTTATCTCCTTTCCCATTCCCATTCGGAATGCTTGTTCATTTTGAGAGACATGTTTAGTTTGATGCCCCAATACAATCGCTCGGTCAATCAACTCTCTGCTTCTCACGGCATCTAAATCCTCAGGTACACGTTGCCCACTGGACAACAGTGTAATTGGAAGCTGTGCTTCAATTAAAAGCGTTAAAACATTACCTAACTGCAACGCTTCGTCTACCTTGGTTAATATACAACCTTTCAGCCCCATTTGACCAAACGAATCCACAATGTCCGTCATTACATTTAACTGAGTTGCGGCAGACAAAACCAAATAATTGCGCACATTACTTGCCCCTTCATGCCCAGAGGTTAGCTGTTGCGATAACTGTAAATCTCTTTGACTCATGCCAGCAGTGTCCACCAATATCATTTTTTTATGTTTTAATGAGGCGAGCAACGCATAAAGCTCCCCTTGTGTGGTTGCCACATGCACAGGAACGTGAATTAAATCGGCAAAAGTTTTGAGTTGCGCCTGCGCCCCAATTTTATAACAATCTGTGGTGATTAACGCAAGCTCTTGGGGGGCATTTCGCATCACAAAACGGCTGGCTATTTTTGCAATGGTGGTTGTTTTTCCTACCCCTGTAGGCCCCACCAACGCAACAATGCCTCCTCGTTCAATAATATCGCGTTCTTCGACCAAAAGGTCATGTTCCATATTCATTAAAATCTTCGACCAAGCCTGCGGGCTGTTTGCATCAACCGCTTCCACTAATTTTTGGCTCAAGTTCCAGCCTATTCCAAGTTGCAATAATTTTTTAATCAACTCAATTTTATGCGGGTCATTTTGTGCAGTTTGCCCCCATGCCAATCCAGAGAGTTGATTTTCAAGCATTGCTTTAACCGCTTTAATCTCTGCAGCCATTCCTGCGAGTTCCTGACTATTTTCTCCCCCCCCTACAACAGAAGATGCCGAAACTTCTGGACTGTGATACGTACTGCCTGAACCCGTATGTTGACCCGTTTGCTCTTCTTGATATTGCAAAGCTTCAGGATCCAGTGCCGCCACAATTTCTACCCCCCCCTCCACATCTTTTGTGGACAATATGACGGCATCATCCCCGTGCTCTTCTCGCACTAAATTCATCGCCAAGCGCATTGTAGGTGCAAAGTAGCGTTTTATTTTCACTCTAGCCTCCTTGACCTACGTTGGCGACAACACTGATTTGCCGATTTTCGGGCACTTCAGAATACGCAAGAATAAACAGCTCAGGCAAACTGTATTTAAATAAACGTGCCAATTGCGCCCGTATTTGGGGGGCAACCAATAAAACAGGGGACTGTCCCGACGCTTCAAGTTTTTGAGATTCCTCTTTTAGCGTCGAGTGCAGTCTTTCTGCTAACCCAGGTTCAATTGCTAATTGTCCATCTGGCGCACCTTGTGTGGCTTGAAGCAAAATTTGTTCCAAGCTGGGATCCAAGGTAATCACTTTTAATTCCTCTTCACTGCCAACAATCTCTTGAACAATCGAACGACCCAATGCAACTCGAACAAACATCGTCAACTCATTTGGGTCTTTCGTATCAGTTGCGGTGGCTGTTTTTTCTGTCAATGCTTCTAAAATAGTGCGCATGTCTTTAATGGGCACTTTTTCTCTTAATAAGTTTTGAAGAACACGCACCACAACCGCTAATGAGAGTTTATCTGGCACTAACTCTTCGACTAATTTTGGAGAACTTTTCTTTAGTTTATCAAGTAATTGCTGCGTTTCATCGTGACCAAATAGGTCATAAGCGTAATCTTGAATGATTTGGCTCACATGTGTGGCCACCACGGTACTGGCATCCACCACGGTATAGCCTAATGCCTGTGCTTGATCCTGATCACTGGGGTTAATCCAAACGGCATCCAGCCCAAACGTTGGGTCTTTGGTTGCAATCCCTGCCACATCACCAAACACTTGCCCAGGGTTTATCGCCAGCTCTTTGTCTGGAAATACCTCTCCCAACCCCAAAGGAACACCCATCAACATTACGCGATATTGATTGGGCTTTAAATCTAAGTTGTCACGAATGTGTACGGGAGGAACCAAAAACCCTAACTCTTGCGACACCTTACGCCGAACCCCTTTGACCCGATCAAGCAACTGTCCATTTTGCGCTTGATCGACCATTGGAATCAGTCGATAGCCCACTTCTAACCCCAATACGTCTACATTTTGAACGTCATCCCAACTTAAATCCGCAGGCTTAATTTCCTCTTCTGTCTCCATCGCGGATAAATCCACCTCGGATTCAGGCGTGGCTTGTTGCTTTCGATGAATCAAATAAGCCCCAGCACCCGCAACCCCTGCAAAGGTCAAGAAGGCAAAATTTGGCATTCCTGGAATCAAGCCCATCACGCCAACAATACCTGCCGCTGTTCCAAGCGCTTGGGGGGTTGCAAACATCTGCTCTTGCATTTGCTCGCTCATATCTTTTCTGTCCGCCCCCGTTACACGGGTAACAATAATCGCCGTTGCAGTAGAGAGGAGCAGTGCAGGTATTTGAGCAACCAAGCCATCTCCGAGCGTTAAGATGGTATAAACTTCGCCCGCCTCGGTAAAGGGCAAACCGTGTTGCGTCATCCCAATGGCTAAACCACCAATTAAATTGATAAAAAGAATTAAAATGCCCGCAATGGCATCGCCACGCACAAATTTGCTTGCCCCATCCATCGAGCCATAAAACTCGGCTTCCATAGAAATATCGGCACGTCTTGTTTGCGCTTCTTCTTGGGTAATTAGTCCTGCGTTTAAATCGGCATCAATGGCCATTTGTTTACCGGGCATAGAATCTAAGGTAAACCGTGCGCTCACCTCGGCCACACGACCCGCACCCTTAGTGATGACCACAAAGTTAATGACCACTAAAATGGCAAAAATAACCAAACCAACCGCTAAGTTACCGCCAATAACAAATTCACCAAATGCTTCAATCACTTGACCCGCAGCGGCTCCCCCATTATGCCCTTCCAGCAAAATAACGCGGGTGGAGGCAATATTGAGCGATAAACGAAACAGTGTCGCTAAGAGAATAATAGTGGGAAATATTGCAAAATCAAGCGGCCTTTTGGCGTACAAAGTCAAGACCAATACCACCAAAGAAAGGGCGATATTAAAGGTAAAAAAGATATCCAATAAAAACGGAGGCATCGGAATGGTGACCATTCCAAGCAGTGCAAGCACGGCAATTGGAATACCTAAACCACTTTTTAATACTTCTTTAATTTTTATAAACTGTTGTTTAAAGTCCATGTATCGCCAAGGTCAACGTATCAAAATAGTAGCTATTAATCATGGTGTTATAAAGCATTCCATATTTTAGGGCAGATTATATTTTCTAAACTAAGGGTCAATCATTGAAAAAAAACCAATCACCAAACAAAAAAGAGCGTTCCTTTAATAGGATTCACCCATTAGGTCTTGCATAAGAATCGAGTGTAAATATTTGGGTAATTAACGCTTCTTTTTTTACCCACTTGCTTTGCAGGCCGCCTTAAAGTCACATCATAGGTTATCGTTGCCATATCATACCCTTCAATTTTTTCTAAGTATATAAGGTAATTTATCGCTTTTTTATGATTGTTACGTATATTGCCATCATCACTTTCAAATATCAGCATTTGACGGATTTTTGTTCATGTTGAACAGGGTAAGGAAGAGGCTCTATGCTTAGGGAAAGCTGGCGACTACTTACTGGCGGTAAGTAATAACCCTTTTGGCAACCTATAAAATTCAACCGTTACACTTCTTAGTTGATTTTAGATAGGGGGGGGTATTTTAATGCGTTGACCCTGAGAGCCCCCGTCTCTATACATCTATTTTCATATTATCAGGTATAGGGAGGCTATCAAAATCGACTTGCTCTGCTTTGCCATGCTCTTTTAATTGGTAAACATAAGCTAAAATTGAGGCCACTGCTTTAAACAACTCGTACGGAATGGGGCGGTCAATTTCTGCATTGTAGTATAAAGCACGCGCCAATGGTGGTGCTTCTATAATCGTTATATTTTTCTCTGTTGCAACCGTTCGAATTTGAGCGGCCATAAAATCAACGCCCATTGCTAATACAATCGGTTCTTGCATGGAATCTGTGTCGTATTTTAAGGCAATGGCAAAGTGCGTTGGGTTGGTAATAATTACATCCGCATCGGGTACTTTTTCCATCATTCGGCGCTGGGACATATCTCGTTGAACCTGTCTAATTCGGCCTTTAACCTCTGGATTACCCTCTTGCTGTTTATGCTCTTCTTTTACTTCTTGCTTGGTCATCAACAGTTGTCGATTGTGATCCCATAGCTGAAACGGTACATCAATAGCGGCCACAATTAATAAAGATAAGCTGACAAAAATAAACGCTTGCACAATCAAAAGCCCTGCATGACCCAAAGCTGACCTTAAGGGGTCTAAACCTAACGCTAAAATTTCGCCAAAAGTTGTATAAATAAAGAATATAGCCATGGAGAAAACCAGCGTAAATTTAGCAAACGCTTTAAATAACTCCAATAAGGCTTTTGTTGAAAACATTCGCTTAAGCCCCGCAACGGGGTTAAGCTTGCTCAGTTTGGGTGAAATCGCCTTCACACTAAAAGACCACCCTCCCAGTAGGACTGGGGCAACCAACGCAACAAACGTCATCAACAATAAAAAAGGCAACAGTAAGTAGAATGCGGTCTCAACAATCGAACCTACTAAGCTGAATAACGCCAGCGTATCAAACGCAATGGCTCGATCAAAACTTAACCCTTTCACCATAATAGTTTCAAAATCTGCAATCATCTGGGCGCCATAAAACAGCAAAAAAACCGCCGCCGACAGCGTTACTAATAAGGTGGTCAACTCTCTTGAACGCGGAACTTGTCCTTTTTCTCTGGACTCTCGTAATTTTTTCTCGGTGGGTTCTTCGGACTTTTCGGAGCCGTCTGCATTTTCAGCCATTGCCCTAAGCCTCTGTTAATCGCAACTGGCTTATGGTCACAAGTGCACTGCGAATCAACTCTTGTAAATGGGGCAACATCAAGGGGGTAATAAGCGAGAGTAAAATAAGCCCTGCTAACAAGGTAATGGGAAAACCAACTGCAAAGATATTAAGCGCGGGCGCGGCACGTGTTACCACCCCAAATGCAATATTTACCAGTAACAGTGCTGTTACGGCGGGTAGAGCAATTAACACGCCCGATAAAAAGATATAACTGCCAAATTCAAACACTAATCTTAAACTTTCTCTATTTAAAAATGACGTGCCGATGGGGAGATATTCAAAACTTTCCACCACGACTTGAATCACCAATAAATGTCCGTTGAGAGCTAAAAATAACAGCGTTACAATAATCGTAAAATATTGAGACACAATGGGCGATTGCGCCCCTGTTCCAGGATCAACCATGGATGCAAACGCCAACCCCATGGCCATCGCAACCATGTGCCCTGCCATCACAAATGCTTGAAAAATCACTAAAAAAATTAACCCCATTGCAAGGCCAATTAATATTTGCTGAGAAATAAACATAATGCCTTGCCATGTAAAAGGATCAACAGGCGGTGGAAGCGCTAAGGAGGGTGCAATGGCGAGGGTAATAAAAACGGTTAACATAAGTTTAAACTTAACCGAAACCGAGCGTGAAGAAAAAATAGGAATGATCGCAAACATGGCAGAGATGCGCACAAACGGATAAAAATACAACCCTGCCAACTGTAAAAATTCGGAATAGCTAAAGGTCATTTCGCTACCCTCACGTTACCCAATCATTGCAGGAATATTTAAATACAGCTCGCGTGTAAAGGAGATTAAGGTTGTTAACATCCAAGGCCCCGCAACCACGAGTGCCACCCCAACAATCATGAGTTTTGGAATAAAACTTAAGGTCATTTCATTAATTTGAGTGGCTGCCTGAAACATGCCCACCAATAAACCCACCAGTAACGCAGGAATTAACAACGGAGCGGTAAGCATGGCAACGACTTCCAGCATTCGTTGCCCTAACGTTAACACAAATTCTTGCTGCATTAGATGCCTCCTGCGACAACAAAACTATTGGCTAAGGTACCTGTTACCAATACCCAACCATCAATTAAAACAAACAGCATTAATTTAAATGGCAATGAAATAATCATGGGCGATAACATCATCATCCCCATTGCCATCAATAAGCTGGCAACCACTAAATCAATAATCAAAAAAGGAATAAAAATCATAAACCCAATTTGAAATGCCGTTTTTAACTCACTGACCATAAACGCTGGAATCAAGACTTGAAACGGAACCGCTTGAGGATCGGACAAGGTAATGTCTGCCATTTCGGCAAACATACCCAAATCATCTTCTCGTGTTTGTTGCAACATAAATTGGTGCATCGGTTTCGAACCTCGCTCCACCGCCTCTTTAAACTGAATTTCTTCTTCTAAATAGGGGCTAACCGCTTCATTGTAAATTTTATCCAGTACGGGCGCCATAATAAAGAGGGTGAGAAATAATGCAAGCCCAATCAAAACTTGGTTAGAAGGCGTTTGCATCGTACCCAATGCTTGGCGAAGCAGAGCCAGTACAATCACAATGCGTAAAAAAGAGGTGGTGGCAATTAAAGCCGCTGGCAACAAGGTTAACCCAGTCATCAGCAGCAATATTTGCATGGTTAAGGTGTAGTCTTGTGAACCTTCTGCATCCGTTTCTACGGTAAAAGCGGGGATGCCCGGCATCGCCCACGATAAAATAGGAAAGAGAGCGAACGTAAGAAAAAGCGCCGTTTTAAGAATTTTCACGATGAGTTTTTGAAGTTTCCTTAGAGGTTTTAACATTTTTCTTAGGCTTTAGAGCGTCTTGCAACCGTTTAGAAAACTGGCTACTCATGGGTACATTATCCTTTACTTGCACGGGTTCTTCAAGCTGATGTAACGTGGTAATTTTGCTTGAGGTCACGCCAACCAAAATTTGTTCTTGCCCAACCTGTAGCAGAAGAATTCGCTCTCTTTGACCCACGGATAACGCACCAATCACTTTTAAATTTCCGTCTGCCACACCTGGAAAGCGACTGTAACGACGTAAAATCCATGCCGCTAAAAAAATAATAAGCAGAACCAACACCAACGAGAGCATGATCTGCCCAAAGTATTCGCTTGGACGAGTAACCGACTCTCCAATATTTGCCGCCTCAGCAAAAACGACACTCGTATAAAATAGGCTAGCGAATAGAGAACCTAATCCGAGTAAACCGCAGGAAAAATACGATTTATACATTACTTTAATTTCTTAATTCGATCTTGAGGGCTGACCACATCGGTTAAACGCACCCCAAACTTATCATTCACCACCACGACCTCTCCATGCGCAATGAGTGTTCCATTAACCAATAAATCTAAAGGTTCACCTGCCAAACGATCCATTTCAACCACGGAGCCTTGTGTATAAGACAATAGATTTCGAATCGAAACCTTGGTACGCCCTATTTCCAATTGCAAGGTCACGGGAATATCAAGTAGAACATCTAAATCTACTTTATTTTTACCGTCTCCACGCTCGGCGGCCAGTTGATCAAATGCGGCAGAACTTATATCGTCAGATGCTACGGATGCTTCTGCATCGGCTTGCTCCGACAACGCATCTCCCCATGGGTCTGCCTCGTCAGAATCACCCACAGGCTCTTCTGAGTCTGCTTGTTCTGCTAATGCATCGCCCCATGCACTTAGATCTTCGGTTTCGTCTTTTTCACTCATTGTACCATTCCTTCACATTTTCAATGGTTCGCTCTTGATAAGCGGGGTGATGCAATATTTGATCCACCTTCACTGCTTTTTTCTGATTACTTTCACCCAAAACACCGCGCATAATTGAGATGCCTTCTGCTTGAATGGTGACTTGCTCTGGCATATCCAAAGGAATAATGTCGCCTTTTTTCATTTTCATTAAGTCGTCCATGCTCATTTGCAACTCGGTTAAGTTTACACTGAGTCCTATTTCGATGTGTTTTGCTTCTTCTTTAAGGGTTCTTGACCAGCGATTATCGCTTTCACCTTGTAAATTTTGAACGCCCTCTTCCAGTTTATCTCGAACGGGTTCTAGCATGGCGTAAGGCATCACAATATCCACTCGTCCTTCCACGCCTTCAAATCGCACATTAATTTGACTCACCACGATCATATCGGTTGGGTCAACAATGCCTGCAAATTTAGGGTTCATTTCCGAGTGCATGTATTCAATGTCAATATCCATGACAGGACCCCACGCCTTGGCAAGGTTTTCGGTCGTAATGTCTAAAATACTGCGCACCATACTCATCTCAACGGGCGTGTACTCTCGACCTTCAATTTTAAATGGCAACAGCCCTGTGCCTCCAAAATAGATATCCACCGCAGTAAAAATTAATTTAGAATCCAAAATAAACAGTGCAACCCCATTTAAGGGGTCAATGCGATAAATATTCAGGCTGGTTGGGACAAACAAGTTACGCAAATAATCGATCATTTTAATGATTTTAACTTCGCCCGCCGTGACTTCCACACTGGACATAATCATCTCATTAAAATGTCGCTGAAACCCTCTGGCAAATCGTTCATTAATAATGTCTAATGCAGGAAGTCGCCCTCGAACAATACGTTCTTGATTGGTAAAGTCGTAACTTTTGGCATCCGTTCCATCACCCGTTTCATCGTCTTCTGTGTCAACATCCCCCCCCCCCATTCCTTTTAAAAGGGCATCGACTTCATCTTGGCTTAGTATATCTTCCATAATTCAATGCCTTACTGCATTACAAAGCGGGTCATGTAAACATCTTCCACTAGCTCGGGGTAAACATTGTGCGCTTCCAACACTTTATGCACCACTTTAAGTACATCGGCTCTTAGATGATCAGGCCCTTCTGCGGTGTTTAGTTGAGTAAACGTTTGATTACGCAACAATCGCTGAATATCATTTTTTAAAATGGGACGTAAGTTTTCCATCTCACCATCGGCTCCCACCACTTGGGGGTAATAAGACAAAAACTGCAAGTCCACGGCTAAAAATTTCGCTTTGCCTTCCCCATTAAAATTCACCACAAATTTATCCATCACAAAATAAACTGGCACGGCATCAGGTCCTGGAGGCTCAAATTGCTTGTATTTAGGCGAATACTCTTTCGCGTGGCTAATTTCTTCTGGCTCACCATGCTCGGCGGAACCATGCACTTCGATATCATTTGAAGCGCTTCCGTCTTCACTGCTGGCTCCCAATAGCAAATACACTAAGGCACCGACACCAACCAAAAGCAGAACAACTAATACCGCTAATCCGATGATTAATCCTTTGCCACCCTTTTTTTTCTCTTCAACCACTTCTTCTTCGGCCATGCTATTTCCTTTACATCATCAAACGATTACAAGTGAGTAAACGTTTATTTTAGTGTGCCAACAAATTCATTTGACTCGTTAAATCTTCCACCTGTGGCGCGTCACTTAAGCTTCTTAATCGTGCTTCGGCCTCTTTATTAAGTACGATGATACTAATTCGTCTATTTCGAGGATTATACGGATTTTCTTTATCAAAAGGGACGGTATCTGCCATGCCCACGGCTTGCGCAATCTTATCAGAATTTACCCCCCCCTCTAATAAAAGTCTACGCGCAGCATTCGCTCGATCAGAAGATAATTCCCAGTTGGTATATTCTGAACTGGCATGATACCCCGAAGAGTCCGTATGGCCAGCAATGCTTATTTTATTTTGACTGAATGCCAATACGGCTCCCACCTCTCTTAATAAGTTGGCTGCATACTCTTTTGGAAGATCGACTCCCGAGCCAAACATAGGACGCTTTCTATCGTCCAAAATTTGGATTTGTAACCCATTGGGCGTAATGTCTATTTTCAATTGTTCCTTAAGCTGGTTCAGTTCAGCATTTTCTTTAATTCGTTGCTCTAGCGCGGCTTTCATCGCCTCTAAACTTGCCATCTCTTGCGCTTTACCTGCGCCTTCTCCCTCACCATCCTCAGCACTTTTAGGCGCGTCTTTAAAACCGCCCATATCAATCATGGCATCCGCAGTTTGTCCCGCTTCTTTTGATTCAACCAGTGTTGAAGGAGAGGCATCAATTACCGTAGGGTCTCGAAAAAACTCAGCCATCGCCTTCATTTCCTCATCGTTTACCCCCCCTAAAATCCATAACATCAAGAAAAACGCCATGGCTGCGGTCATAAAATCTGCAAACGCAATTTTCCATGCCCCACCATGTGCAACATGTGGGCATTTATTTAACCGTTTGATAATTATGGATTCATCATCACTCATTGCAATGCAACCTTGTGTTTAGGCCTGACTATTTTTGTGACTGTAAAAACTCATCAACCTCACCAAAAGAGGGTCTCTGTTTACTCGGAATCGCTTTACGAGAAAACTCAATGGCTATTTGAGGAGCATAGCCATTTAAATTAGCCATTAAACTGGTTTTAATCACCGTAAAAAATGCACTTTCTGCCTCCGCACGGTTAGCCAAATCCGAGGAGATTGGTGCTACAAAACCATAGGCAAATAAAATTCCTAAAAAGGTTCCCACCAGTGCGACCGACATGTGATGTGCGATTTCCATTGGCCCTGCATCCAAATATCCCATGGTCACGATAATCCCCAATACAGCGGCGACAATACCAAACGCAGGTAACCCCTCAGCTACTTTCCCAATCGCCGCACTGGGCATCATCGCCTCATGGTGATGCGCATCCAGTTCTAAAATCATTAAATCTTCCAACTGATAAGGGTTGCTTGCACCACTGATCATTAGCCTTAAATAATCACAAATAAAATCCTGTGCGTGGTGGTTTGCAGCCACTTTAGGCGCACTGTTAAACAGCTCACTCGCATGCGGGTCTTCCACATCCGCCTCAATCGACATTAACCCTTCTCTGCGTGCCTTATTAAAAATTTTAAACATCAGCCCCAAAAGTTCCATATAAAGCGCTTGATTATATGGGTCTGGCTTAGCCAGCGCTAAACTGTTTGTTACCCCAGCTTTTACAACCCAGCCTGGGTTGGCAATAATGTAAGCACCAATTGCACCACCACATATAATTAATACTTCAAGTGGTTGAACCAATATCGCAAACCCACCATGAGGCAAGTAGCCCCCCAATAAGGTAGCGATAACAACTAATGTACCGATAATAGCCTTCATATTTGGCGTACCTGTTTTGGGTTAAAAGAAGGTTGGGAGACCATTTTACGCACTTTTAATGGCGCTCGACAGCTCGCTCTGAGCCGATTTTAACTCAGAAAGCGTTTCAACAATGCTACTTAACACATCGTTTACTTTATTTGCTTGCGTTTGTGTCACATCCACTCGGCTCTGGCTTCCCTCCATCATTTGAACCGCATTGCGTGCATGCAATTGCAACTCTTCTATAATGGTTTGAATGTCTTTTGTAGCTTGCTGTGTTTTGCCCGCTAAAATTCGGACTTCATCAGCCACCACGGCAAACCCTCGCCCATGCTCACCCGCTCGTGCCGCCTCAATGGCTGCATTCAAGGCCAATAAATTCGTTTGTTCGGCAATGTCTCGTATCAAAACCAGCACCGCTCCAATATTACCACTGTCCGCTTCCAATCGTTTTAGGACACCGGAAGCATTTGCAACCTCCTCCGTTAAACCACCCACCTCTGAAATCACATCGCTGTTGACACTCATCACCTCAATAGAGTGCTGATTTGCTTGATTGACTAACCCTTCAAACTGAGAGGATAAGCCCACTAACTCGGAACTATCAAAACTTGACGCAGCCATAACAGGCGCTTGTTGCTGCTGAGCATAACAAGCAGCCAAACTCTCATTAAGTTCCTCCATTTGCGTTTCAAAACTGGCCACTTTTGCTTCAACCTGTGAGGTTTCAATCATCTGCATCGTTATTTTATTTGATGCCATCTCTAACAACTTATTAAGCGTAAACAACAACTTAGAATCAATGCTTTCGGACTTAAGTGTCACCGAAAAATCTTCGGACTTAATCACCGCTTCAACCTCTTCAATTAAGGCGCTTTGATCGCAAGTTGTCGATTTGCTGCACCAAAATAAATACATGAGTGCGCCAACCACCACCGCTGTAATTAAAAAGGTAATGATTACCACACCAAGAACAGGAACCCCGCCTGTTTCCGAACCCGCCATTGCCACCGTTGACCCTAAAGCCATACTCACGGCAAACAAAGCGCCTACTGTTGTTTTTTTAAAAAAGGTCATCTCATGCTCCTAAGCGTAATAGTCGATAATATTATCGGTTGAACCAGTCATTAATAGAGGGCGCTCTTCCACTTTATTTCCCTCAACTAACGTATTTTTTGATGCATTTTTTCTATGATGTTCTTGGGCATCACCACTTTCTGAAAACTGTTTTTGATCGCTCACATTTACCGATGCTAACTGAATGCCTGCTTGCTCCATCATCTCTTTAAGCCTAGGCAGGGCACTCTCCATGCTCTCTCGTGTTGCTCCATTTTGAGCCACTAAGCTAACGTGCATTTGCTGATCTTTATCAAGTTGCAGCATCACTTGAATTTGCCCCAATTTTTGAGGGTTTAACGTTATTTGCGCTTGCTGCATTCCATTGTTCGACATAAAAACAATACGTTGCCCCAATGCTTGCCCCCATTGCGGATGCTTTACAGGCAAGTTAATGGTTTGTAAACCGAGTGGCAAAGCCGATTTTCGATCCAAAGAGGCAATTTCTGCCCCCCCTAACAACTCTCGTCCTTCTGTTTTAGAAACGGCATCGTCCATTGCTCTAACCGCTGCTTGCTGCTCCAACGACTGTTGTTTACCTTGGCTCATTTGCGCAAACATCATGGCCTGTTGCTGTGCGCTCTGACCTGAGCCATTTTGTGAGGGTTGACCAGAGGATTGACCTTGCTGTCCAAACCCCTGTGATGTCTGAGCATCGGCACTCTGTGTTCCCCAGCTCACAGAGCTTTGCGTTGTTCCTTGTTGACTCGTAGCCAACCCTAAATTAGGGCTGGAGGCTCCTTGATTTAAAACACCATTAGACACCGTGCTTCCAGTTTGTACACTGGACGCGACCATCTCTTGTGCTTGCAAGCCGTTAATCGTTTGACCATTGATATTTTGATGATTAATAGGCTGAACAAGGAATGGGTCAACAGATTCATTTTGGTTTAAAGCATCTGTTTTGGCGCTTAAAGACGTTAGATCAAGCATTTGTTGAGGCGCAGTAATGCTTTGGTCAAGAATTAAATTCGCATTGGTACCCTCGTCTAAAACAGGTGCGAATACTGCATCATTTAAAGGTTCTCTTAAAACTTCTTTTAAAGGCGCTTCAATCGTTGTCAAAACGCCGTTTAATGCATCAAGTGCTGTTAAATTCTCCCCCCCCTCTGTACTTAAGGGTTGGAGCATAACCGTCTCTGAATCTGGCTTAGTCTCTAGCATTGAGCTTAACGAACTCAATGAAGCAAACTGTGCGGTAACGTCCTCTGTTGTACCTAGTACAGAAGAAGGTGTTTTTGGCAAGTCCAATACTTCATTGCTGATACTTTGCATCGCTTGCGCTTCAGCCAAGGGTAAAGATTTTATTTCCTCCCCCCCCCCTGATTGCTCTGCAACCATTGAAGAAAATAGACCCAAAAACCCCGTATTACCAGATGAATTTTGCGTATCAGGCGTGGAAAAAAATGCTTCCGAAGACTGTTCTGCTGGTGTCATTTTGTTTGTTAACATCATAAGCGTTCACCCCAAAGGCCTTAGTTGCCATCCTGAGTACAGCAGTAGCAACATCTGTACCAAACTATTTATTGGAGATTTGGGATTTATTTGCAATCACTCTCTGAGTCGCCAACTCGTCCAACATACGTTGCTCTCGCTTATCTTGTTCAGCTTGATGTTTTTGTTTTAATTTATTAAGCAGTGCCAACAACGACTCTTTTCTCATTCTTTTTTCCAGCCACTCTTCACGCCCTTTTTCCAGCACCTCTTTTAACCGAGTTACTTTTTCAGTTTGAGCCTCAATCGCTTGGTAAAGCTTGTCACTAAACCCTCGTTGAGACTGCAAATCGATAGCGGTTATCTCTTTTTTTTGAACCGATATTTTTTCTGAAAGTTCCGCAATATAATCCGTTAATGAACTAAGTTGTTCCTCTGAACTGGTACTCTCTGCTTGCAAAGCGGCCAATGTTTGAGCCGCCTTATCCAGATCAATATCCGCCAACTCAACCAATTTACGCATTCGAATAATTCTGGATTGCATCAAAAATTTAACCTTTTGAAAGTGTCTCGTTTAACGCAGCAATGGACGCTTCAACCGAAAAGGCATCCTCCATATTTTGAGATAAAAAAGCCGTTAAATCCGCCTGCTTGGCAATGGCTAAATCGATCAAAGGATCGGCTCCTTTTCGATAAGCCCCCACACTGATTAAATCTTTATTTTGCTGGTAGCTTGAATACAGTTTTTTAAAAGCTCTGGCTTGTTCCAATTGCTCTTTTGAAACAATGTCCACCATCACTCGACTGACGGAAGATTCAATATCAATTGCAGGGTATCGTCCTCCGTCTGCAATATCACGAGACAGCACGATGTGACCGTCCAATACTCCTCGCGCGGAATCGACCACGGGATCGGACTGGTCGTCTCCTTCTGCCAATACAGTATAAATAGCCGTAATGGAACCTGAGTTTTCTTGACCATTCCCCGCACGCTCAACCAATTGAGGTAATTTAGCAAACACCGAAGGCGGATATCCTTTACTGGCGGGTGGTTCACCCACTGCCAACGCAATCTCTCGTTGCGCTTGTGCAAAACGCGTTAAGGAGTCCATCAACAACAAAACATTTAACCCTTGGTCTCGAAAATATTCGGCAATGGCCGTTGCCAACATCGCACCATGCAACCGCATTAACGGAGGATCATCCGCAGGTGTGGCAACGACGACAGCGCGCTTTAAACCCTCTTCTCCTAACGTGTGTTTGACAAATTCATTTACCTCTCGGCCACGTTCGCCAATCAATCCCACAACCACCACATCGGCACTGGTAAAACGCGTCATCATCCCCAACAATACACTTTTTCCAACCCCTGTTCCCGCCATTAAACCCACGCGCTGACCTTGCCCAATCGTCAACAATCCGTTAATGGCTTTAATGCCGACATCCAACACTTTATGAATGGGATGGCGATCCAAAGGGTTAATACGCTCTCCTGCAAGTGAAACATATTGATCCACTTCAATTGCTCCCAAGCCATCAAGAGGAAGTCCCGAGCCACTTACCACACGACCCAGCATTTTAAGACCCACCCCAATTTTTACCCCCCCCTCTGCGGGAATCACTTTTGCATTGGGTTTTAGACCATGAGTATCGCCGATGGGCATTAAAAAAAGTCGGTCATTATGAAAGCCAACTACTTCGGCTTCAACGGGCGGTTTATTGCCGTTGAGTATTTGACAGCGTGCACCAATCGGAGCATAAGTGCCAACCACTTCCAACGTCATACCCACCATGCGAACAAGACGTCCTGCCACTTTAAGAGAAGGGGGGGGGGGAAAATTTTGGTGAATGTCTTTAAGGTTAGAAACCATTGCTTGGTTAAAAGTTTGCGAATTACTCATAACCACCTCAAGAAGGTCATTTGAAAGAAAAGAATAGGGTTTAAGATGGATTATTATTTAAGTGCTTAACTGCATCATCAAATCGATTTTTCCAACTGTTTAAAACGGAAGAGTTTTCCTGTTTAACCAAACAGGTTCCTTGAAGCAAAGTGGGGTTTTCAACCAACTCCCAATTCTCCATAGCAGAATGATTTAACGCGTTTAACGCCTCTAAATCCTCTGGGTGCAACTCAATTGAAAATGCTTTTGACTCATCGGGTAAGGTTTTAATGGCCTCTTTAATCGCCTCAAACACCCACTCTTTATTTGCACTCACCTCTTTTTGAGTCACACGCTCGGCAATGTGCAGTGCAAATTCAGTTAGCTCCGAAAACACCTGTTTTTCAAGCTGGCCATACGGCTGTTTAAACAATAACAAAAGCGCATCCAGTTGAGCCAACTTGGGGGACAGTGCTTCATCATTCACTTGTAAAGCTAATGCCTGAGCCTCAGTTCGTCCCTGCTCTGCCCCCTCACTCAATCCTTTTTCAAACCCTACTTGATACCCCTCTTGGGAGGCTAGTTCGTAGGCTTCTTTGGTTAAAATCTCAACTTTTTGTGTTTCGGCTTTTATGTCTACCTCGGCTGCGTCTTCTAATACAGATTCTGCCTGAATGTTGCTCGGTTCAGAATCCTCTTTTTTTTTATGAGACTCTTTTAAATCAAAGCGATTGGGTTGCCACGTTTCAACCGTAGAATTTGCAAAACCATCCGATGAGACCAGCCGAGTCAAAACTGGCGCTTCTAATACATCATTCAACGATTTAAAGCCTTTCATTTACAAAAACTCCTCTCCACCACCAGGCATCATTACTTTATCTTCATCCGCCAAACGCCTAACGGTAAGAATGATTTCACGCTGTGCATCTTCTACTGCACTGAGCTTCACAGGTGGCCCCGTTTCTAAATCGTCACGCATAATATCGGCTTGGCGCTTGGATAAATTGCCCAAAAATTTCTCTTTAAGCTCTTTGTCCGCGCCTTTTAATGCCACAATCAGCACATCACTGGGCACTTCCGCCACAATGGTTTGAATGCCTCGGTCATCAATACCACCAATGTCTTCAAAGACAAACATTTTATCTTGAATATTTTTACTGATGTCTTCATGCTCTTCCGCAATATCATCCAAAATTCGAGTATCCACCCCACCACCAACCAAGTTTAAAATTTCAGCCGCACGTTTTTCACCACCAATCGTAGCGAGTTTACCGCCCTCACCATCACTGGAAGCATTTTCAAGCACACTGTTTAAATCAAAAAGTGCTCTGGGCTGGATCGTGGTCAAGGTTGCGATTCGGTAAACCACCTCTGCTTGGAATCGTTCTGGAATGCCTCTCAACACTTCTGCGGCTTGATCGGAATCAAAATAGGACAGTACAATGGCAACCACTTGAGGGTGCTCATTGCGCAACATATTGGAGATGGTGGATGGATGTTGCCACTTAAGCGCTTCAAGCCCTTTCACCTGATCGCCCAACAATGCGGCATCCATCAAGTGTCCACCACCGTCGCCTAAAGCATCGGCCATCAACGTTTGCGCATATTCACTTGGGTCAATGCCCAACGCATCTTCACCAGCCTCATCCAAAAAGCTTTTCATGACCGTGTGAATATCGCCATGAGAAACATTATCCACCGAAGTCATAGCAGATCCCACTTGCTGTACTTCTCGTGGATTCAGCTCTTTCAAAATACTCGCGGCCGTCTCCTGCCCTAAAGAAAGCAATAAAATTGCCGCTTTATCTAAGTTTGATAACTCTTTTTCAGGTTCCATTTCTTCAATTGCAGACTCGGGCATACTTACTCTCCTGACAGCCATTGTTTAATGACGTGTGCAGCCATTTTGGGATTTTCTGCGGCAATCGCTCGCACTCTTTCAAGCAATAGGTGTTCTTCTTCAGATCCTGCGCCCACTTCCTCAGCCGTTTGTTCAACCTCTTTATTCATCTCTTCGAGTGCTTTGGCAATTTCATCAGTATTTTCAAGCTCAACCCCATCGTCCATCGCATCTTCGGGGTAATCCAAATAGGTTTCTTCTTTCTTCGAAAGGTCTTTTAACATGGGACGAATCACGCCAAAAATAATAATAAGAACCGCCAACCCTGCCAAAACTTGCTTCACTAAATCTAAGAACCAGCTCTCTTGCCAAATAGGTTGAGATTCAAACACCTCTTCTTGCATCACAATAAAAGAGGCGTTTACAATGCTTAAAGTATCACCTCTTGCTTCATCCAAACCAACCGTATCACTTATCAACCGTCTAAAACGCAATAATTCATCTTCCGTTAATGGGGTACGAACCAAAACCCCTTCTTCATCTAAATGTGCTTTATCATCCAGCACTACGGCAACCGAGAGGCGGTGAATATTGCCTACGGCATTTTTAATGTGACTAATGGTTTTGTCCAGTTCATAATTTACGGTATTTTTTTCACTGGAACTTTTTAAATTTGGATCTTTATTTGCCCCCGTATACCCCTCTTCTGGCGCTAATCCTGCTCGTGGTGGTTGGTTAGTTAATGCCCCAGGGATGCCTGTAGGCCCCTCATTTCGATTGATGTCTTTTTGAAATTGTTTCGAACGAATGGCTTCTGGATCGGGTTCGTAATTTTCACGCGTTTGCTCTTGCTGAGTAAAATCAAGTTCGGCGGTAACTTGCGCTCGAACCTTGTGCTCTCCGCCAACAATGGGGGTCAATAAACTGACAATACGATGGGACAACGTCTCTTCAACCGCACGCGTATAATCCAGCTGCTTCATACTCATGTTCATGCCCGTATTTACCGAGCTACTGGTCAACAAATTTCCCTGTTGATTAACAACCGTGACCGACTTTGACTCCATGTTTGGCACGCTGGATGAGATCATATGCACGATAGCACTGACTTGCTCTTCATTTAAAGAACGTCCAGGATAAAGTTTAATCACAACGGAAGCGGAAGGTTTTTGGCGTTTTCGAACAAACACCGAACGTTTAGGAAGCCCCAGCATTACACGAGCCGATTTTACGGCATTCAGTGATGCAACCGATTTTGCCAGCTCCCCTTCTAAAGCTCGATGGTATCGTGTGGTCTCTTTAAATTGCGAAATACCAAAGCCCTGCTCAACATCCAGTAATTGATAACCCGTTGCGGCCTCTTTAGGAAAACCCGCCGCCGCCATTTTTAAACGTAAGGAAGGAACCAGCTCAGTGGGTACTAAAATTCCACCACTGCCATGATCTATTTTATAGTCCACGGCTTGTTGCTCTAGGGTTTGAACAATTTCGCTTAAATCTTTTGCGTCCATACTGCCAAACAGCAGAGAGTAAGGTTTGCTTTGAGACCAAAACAATAAGCCAACGATGAGTGCGATGGTGGCTGCCAGCGCAATCACCAAGCTAATTTGTTTTGCAACGGAAAGCGCCGTTAAATTATTTAACAGCGTTGAACCAGACGTTTCTGGCAACTGAGGTTCTGGCGTATTATTTATGTTTATAGAGGCTTGCTGTTCGGCCATAATTAGTCTTCTACAATTCTCAGTTTGGACGTGATAAAAGCCAAGAGAGCACTATTGCACTCCTAACATTCAGATTACATTGGCATATTAATAACTGTTTTGTAAGCTTCGACCAATTTATTACGAATTTGAGTCATCGCTTGAAAGGACAAACTGGCCTTTTGTGCCTGCAACATAACTTCAGACAGCTCCATATCAGGATCCCCTTTTTCAAAAGATTTTTTCATATCAGCCGATTTATGCTGCTCTGCGCTCACCGCTTCAACCGATTTAGCCAATAACTCCGCAAAACCGTCCGCAGTTTCTTGCCCCGTCTCTTTTTTTCCGACACCCGACACCTCTGTCAAATTATCGACAGGTTTCGACTGTGCCTGAGCCGCTAACGAGCGCATTTGCAACATTAAACTTTGGGTATCAATTTGACTCATGGCTGTTTACCCCTTTAAATAAAGGTCTCTCTGGTTTTTTCATTACGTTTCTACTGTTATTATCACACAATCCTACCTGTCAAAAAAGCAATAAATATGCCAGAAAACTAGGCTG
>JAMOLY010000130.1 GCA_027068835.1 Thiomicrorhabdus sp.
AAGCCTCTTCAGATATTGCAGATAAGTTACAGCGTTATAAAGCAGGTGAGCAAATTGGACCTATGTCTGGAATGATGCAGCCGATTGCTAAAAACCTAAGTGATGCTGAAATTAATGCGGTTGCCGCATACGCTTCGTCACTTAAGTAGTTTAACAATATTTTCTCCCCTCCCTGTTCGCTTCTGAAAAAGGGCAATTTAAGGTGATAAAAAAACTTGGTCGCTTGCGGCCGAGTTTTTTATAGTGAGCTGTTTAGCTTTCTTATTCTTCTCGCTTATAACGCTTGACCCATGATGGATCAAACTCCGTTTGATTGAGTTCCAGTCCTTGCTCAATCATTTTTTCTTCGATGTCTTTTTTTTCCGAAATAATGTCAATGGATGCCGAACTATTGGCTTCTAGCTTATGCATGTGCTCTAAGCCAAGGTGATAAAATCGCATCACTTTTAAAGCGTGTGGGTCATTTTGTTTTGCGGCTTTTTGCACCTTATCTAAAACATTGGTGATGTGCATAAGGCTACGTTTTAAACGCCAAGCGTACATCGACTCTTTCATCCAGGGTTTGTTAGCAAAAAAAGTTTTAATAATGTAAGCCGTTAACATAAGGCCAACAAATGCTCCCATTAAGTTAAGCACCAGTTTATTGTTTGAAAAGTCGCCTAAGTATTTTACGGTAAGACTGGCAAACGCAAAGCCAATGACAATAAATACCGCCATAATGATAAGCGTGGCATTGCGTGTTTTTTTACGATAATAAACGGGATCGACGGATTCAATTTTAAACATAGCCTTCCTTCTAATTTTTTAAAGGTTTAAAAGTGGGTTTTAGCTTGAAGCGGTAATGTTATAGCCGCCATCGACATAAGTGATTTCACCCGTAATGCCTGATGCTAGGTCAGAGCAAAGAAATGCGGCTGTGTTGCCCACTTCTTCAATGGTCACATTGCGACGCAAAGGCGTGGCTTCAGCGGCTTTATTCAGCATGGTTTTAAAGTTTTTGATCCCAGCCGCCGCAAGTGTGCGAATAGGGCCTGCGGATACTGCGTTAACACGAATACCGTCTTGGCCTAAATCTGCCGCTAAGTAGCGTACCGTTGCTTCCAAAGAGGCTTTGGCAACGCCCATTACGTTGTAATTAGGTACGGCACGTTCTGCGCCTAGGTAAGAGAGTGTTAGAACTGAACCTTTTTTGGCTTTTAACATCTCATACGCAGCTTGGGTGCAGGCGGTTAAGCTGTAAGCACTGATGTCATGTGCCATGGCAAAGCCTTCACGTGTTGAAGCATCAATCATGCGTCCTTCAAGTTCTTCTCGCGGGGCAAAGGCAACGGAGTGTACCAGTACGTCTAGTCCATCAGTCCAAGTCTTACCGAGTTCTGAAAATACGTTTTTGATTTCAGTGTCGCTGGATACATCTAATGGCAACACAATGGAAGAGCCAAGTTCGTCAGCCACTTTTTCAACGCGACTTTTTAACTTTTCACTTTGATAGGTGAGAGCAATCTCTGCGCCTTGTGCTTTCATCTGTTTGGCAATGCCGTAGGCAATTGATTTATTGTTGGCAACGCCAATGATTAAGACTTTTTTTCCTGCTAGAAATCCCATGCTTTTCTCCGTAGTGTTTAAGGTATGCGCCTTGTAAAATAGGTGTTAAGTTTCGTTAAAAATAACGTATGATATGCTCTAATTTGCAAGCATTATAACCGTTAATGTGTGTCTCTTTAAACAGGAAAACTCATTTGTTTATGGTAACTCCCTTTTATTCTTTATTTACTTGTTATATTTTTTATAAAACGTTTACGATTTTATGTTTAGTCTGCATAACGTTAGTCTGTACAGCGTTAGTTAGCACAACAAATGCGGTTGCTAATAATTGGAACAGCCCATATACGACAGAGCAGGTTGAGTCATCGACATTGTTCAGCTCGTTCAGTCAGTCACCTAAACACTTAGATCCCGTTGTCTCTTACAACTCCAATGAGTGGACGATTTTAAGCCAAGTGTATGAGCCGCCTTTGCAATATCACTATTTAAAACGTCCTTATACTTTAGAGCCACTAACGTTAGAAAAAATGCCTGATATACGTTATTTAGATGAAAATCATCAGGAGGTAAATGCGGACAGTTCGGTGGTTGCTTTTACAGAGTATTTGTTTACGCTGAAACAGGGCATACAATTTCATTTACACCCAGCGTTTGTAAAGGATGAAAACCAAGCATTTCTTTATCACCATTTAACCGAAGATACGTTAGACGATATTAAGACGCTTGCAGATTTTAAAAAACAAGCGACCAGAGAACTTCATGCGGAAGATTATGTGTATGCGCTAAAACGGATGGCGCTGAGGCAAAATCATTCGCCTGTTTTGGATTCAATGGCTCAGTACATTGTTGGGTTAAAAGACTTTTCAGAACAGGTGACGGAACAATATAATGCGGAACTTAAAGATCAAAATAAGCGGGCATCAAATCATTTTTTAGACTTAAATTTATTTGACATAAGTGGCGTTCAGGTTGTTGATAAATATCAATATAAAATTTTAATTGAAGGGGTTTACCCACAGTTTTTATATTGGTTAACCATGAACTTTTTTGCCCCCATTCCTTGGGAGGCCGAAGCCTTTTATAAGCAACAAGGTTTGGTTGAAAAAAACCTAACCTTAGACACCTCACCTATTGGTACGGGGCCTTATCAATTGGTTGAAAATAATCCAAATAAACGCATGAGATTGCTGGCAAACCCCAATTATCGTCTGGAACGCTATCCAACGGAGGGCTTGGCGACGGATGCTGATCCAGAGTTATTACTGGATGCAGGTAAGCCGTTGCCGTTTATTAAAGAGGTCATTTTCTCTTTAGAAAAAGAGAGTGTTCCGTTATGGAATAAATTTTTACAGGGGTATTACGATGCGTCGGGTGTGAGTTCGGATAGTTTTGATCAGGCGGTCTCTGTCTCCAGTGCGGGTGCCATGAACTTAACGTCGGAGTTAAAAGAGAAAAACATTCAGTTTTTAAACATCACCCAGCCTACCATTATGTATTTTGGCTTTAATATGGCAGATCCCGTTATTGGTGGTTATTCTGAAAAACAGCGTAAATTACGGCAAGCGTTGAGTATAGCCATTAATTTTGAAGAGTATATTTCGATCTTCTTAAACGGTCGTGGAGAGCCTGCGCAAAGCCCGATTCCCTCTGGAATTTTTGGTTATATAGAGGGAGAGGCGGGGATTAACCCTGTGATTTATGAGTGGAAAGAGGGGCGGGCGCACCGAAAATCACTAGAGCAAGCCAAGCAACTTTTAGCGGAAGCAGGCTATCCCAATGGCATAGGTAAAGATGGTAAGCCGTTAACTTTGCATTACGATACTGCGTCCACGGGACCAGATAGTCAGTCGATGTTAAATTGGTATCGTAAGCAGTTTGCGCTGTTAGGCATTGAACTGGTGATTCGTGCAACGGATTACAATCGCTTTCAGAGCAAAGTTAGAAAGGCAAAGGTTCAGATGTTTTCTTGGGGTTGGAATGCCGATTACCCAGACCCTGAGAATTTTTTATTTTTACTCAATGGCGAAAATGCCACGATTAATACCAATGGGTCAGGTATTAATAGCGCCAACTACGATAATCCTGAATTTAATCAACTTTTTCAACAAATGAAAACCATGGAAAACACGCCTGAACGGTTAAAAATTATTCAAAAAATGCTAAACATTTTACAAGCAGATGCCCCGTGGGCTTGGGGGTACTACCCAAAATCGCTCTCTTTATACCATGGTTGGTTGCATAATGTTTGGCCGAACCCTTTGGCGAATAACACCATAAAATATCGTCGTATTGAGGTTGAATATCGAGTGGAAAAACAAGCATTATGGAATCAACCTGTTATTTGGCCGTTTATGGTGGTTGGTGCATTGGTCTTATTCAGTATTTATCCATTGTTGCAGGCTTATCGACAACGCCAAACGGCGGTGGTTATTTCAAAGACAAAGGGGGGGGGGTAAATTTATGTTTGCTTACATTCTTAAACGACTTTTATTTGCTGTTCCGATCTTAATTGGCGTAAATGTCATTACCTTTGCACTCTTTTTTATGGTCAATACGCCTGAAGACATGGCGCGCGCACAACTTGGCGCGAAACAAACAACACCAGAGATGATTCAGTCGTGGAAGGTTGAAAATGGCTACGACAACCCACTGTTTTTTAATGGGGAGGCATCAGGGTTTGGAAAAGTACAAGAGACCTTGTTTGTGCAAGAGTCACTGAAATTGTTTCTTTTTGATTTTGGGCAGTCGGATTCTGGACGACAAATTTCAGCGGACATACAGGAGCGAATGGGTCCTAGTTTAGCGTTGGCTTTGCCAACCTTTGTGATCGGGCTGGTTACCAATATTTCTTTGGCATTGTTGATTGTATTGTTTCGAGGCTCAAGGCTGGATACTATCACCATGATGGTGGCGGTCGCGATTATGTCCGTTTCAGGTCTGTTTTACATTATTGCAGGGCAGGTATTGTTTAGTAAAGTCTGGCACTGGGTACCAATTTCAGGCTACACCGAAGGGTGGGATGCGATTAAATTTTTAATTCTCCCTATTCTTATTGGGGTCTTTGCAGGGATTGGTGCGGGCATGCGTTGGTATCGCAGTATCTTTTTAGAGGAGATGAGTAAGGATTATGTACGAACGGCAAAAGCCAAAGGGTTGTCGGACATTAAAGTGTTATTTGGTCATGTACTGCACAATGGGATGTTGCCGATTTTAACTGGCGTGGTAGTGGTGATTCCCACACTGTTTATGGGCAGTTTGATTATGGAGTCCTTTTTTGGCATCCCTGGATTGGGCAGCTACACCATTGATGCGATTCATGCACAAGATTTTGGTATTGTGAAAGCGATGGTCTTTTTAGGGTCGGTGCTTTACATCATCGGACTCATCTTGACGGATATTTCCTATACATTTTTTGACCCAAGGGTGAAATTATCATGAGTTTTGTATGGTTATGGACAGACATCTTGGTTTGGACATTAGTGCTGGTCTTAATCGGTGCGATTCGTTCCATTCGGCGCTCAGAGCAAATTCGAAAACAGTGGTTCAATATCTTAAAATCACCCATTGCGATGTCTGCGGCGATTATTTTAAGCACTTACCTTCTGTTTGCCTTATTGGATTCAGTGCATTTTCAATATACGGCTAAAAGTACCAGTGTTAGCAGTGAATCCTCTGAAATATCCGTTCATGATCAAGGTGTTTTAAGTGTATTAGATGTGTTGTTACAGCACTTACGAACGCAAACGGAACGCACATACTCTGCCCCGTTTGCCACGCATGAGTACAGCACCTCTTTAAGTTATGATGAGTCGGGCGCGGTCTCTCAAGTGTATCGTTCACTTCAATATGGTGGGCAACATTTAACGGGTGATAAAACAATATTAGATGACGTGATGGTTAAAACAGCCGTGCCGTTTTTATTTAGTTGTGTTTTTATTGCGATCATTTTTGCGATTCATTTGGGTTGGGGATTTTTACAAACCCGTGGTAACTATATTGATTATTACGAAAATCAACCTAAGCCCGAGGACGAGCTGCCTTGGGGGGCGGCTTATCTCACTCTATTTTTATTGGTATTTTTATTCAGTTGGTTCTATTATTTGAGCCATTTTTATCATGTACTGGGTACGGATAAAGTGGGGCAAGACGTTCTGTATCAGGCGATAAAAAGTATTCGAACGGGCGTGTTAATTGGGTTGTTAACCACTTTAGTGATGTTGCCTTTGGCCTTAATTTTGGGCATTAGCGCAGGGTATTTTAAAGGCTGGGTGGACGATGTCATTCAATACCTTTACACCACGTTAAACTCGATTCCTGGCGTACTGTTAATAGCCGCCGCCGTCTTAATGATGCAAGTCATTATTAGCAACAACAGTGGTTGGTTTGGCAGCACCGAAGAGCGTGCTGATTTACGTTTGCTCTTCTTAATTTTTATCTTAGGCTTAACCAGTTGGACAGGCTTATGCCGTCTGCTACGTGCTGAAACCTTAAAAATAAGCCAAGTGGAGTACGTAACCGCCGCCAAAGCGTTTGGATTATCGCCTTTTCGAATCATTCAAAAGCACATCACCCCCAATTTAATGCATTTAGTATTGATTGCATTGGTGTTAGATTTTAGTGGTTTGGTGCTGGCGGAAGCGGTTCTTTCCTACGTGGGTGTGGGCGTTGATCCAACCACCGCAAGCTGGGGTAATATGATTAACCAAGCACGTTTAGAGATGGCACGAGAGCCAATGGTTTGGTGGTCGCTGTTTTCAGCCTTTGCCTTTATGTTTACGCTGGTTTTAGCCGCCAACTTATTTTCAGATCGAGTGCAAACTGTATTAGACCCAAGACGTAATAATTAATACGAGCAATTAATATGAGCGCGTCTAAAAGAGACCCAATGAAGAAAAATAGTGTTATGAATGAACTGATAGATCAAGAAGCATCCACCGTATTGAGTGTGCAAAACTTAACTGTTTTGGTGAATAACACACCCTTAATCAATAATATAAGCTTCTCAATAGGGGGGGGGGAAATTTTTGCGTTGGTGGGAGAGTCTGGCAGCGGCAAGTCACTCACCTCCTTAGCCATTATGCGTTTATTGCCCGAAGCACTTAGAGTCACCTCGGGTTCCATTCTGCTTGACCAACAAGACCTGTTTCAACTGCCTGAATTTCAAATGCAAAAAGTTCGTGGTAAAAAAATTGCAATGATTTTTCAAGAGCCTATGACCTCACTAAACCCCGTGATGAAGGTGGGGGAGCAGGTGGCCGAAGTGCTTAGAATTCATTTAAAACTCAGTGGGTCAAACGCAAAACGTAAAGTGATTTCACTGTTTGATGAGGTAGGCATTCCTGAAGCCAAAACGCGATACGACTGGTACCCTCACCAACTGTCAGGGGGACAAAAACAGCGAATTATGATCGCCATGGCATTGGCCTGTGAACCCGACCTCTTAATTGCTGATGAACCGACCACGGCATTGGATGTAACCATTCAAGCGCAGGTATTGAAACTTTTAAAAGAAATTCGAGATAAAAGAGGGCTGTCGATTTTATTTATTACTCACGATATGGCGGTGGTCAATGAGATGGCCGATCATGTGGCGGTGATGAAACAGGGAGACATTGTCGAACAAGCTGAAAAACATGAGTTTTTCAGCAACCCCCAGCATCCTTATACCCAAAAACTATTGAAAGATGCCATTCCAAATCTCACCTTTAAACCTGAGCTGGACACCAATACACTGTTGCAATTAACCGATTTAAAAGTACACTTTCCGATTAAAAAAGGTATTTTTCAACGAACGGTGGGCTATGTAAAAGCCGTGGACGGGGTGACCTTAACCATTAAAAAAGGGCAAACCTTGGCATTAGTGGGCGAATCGGGCAGTGGCAAAAGCACCATTGGTCAAGCGATCTTAAAGCTGGTTGATAGTACCTCTGGCTCGGTTCATTTCTCAAATGCTCCTGAAGTAGGTAGTGTGGAAACCAATCAAGCGATTGATTTGACACGTTTAACCGAAAAACAGATGAAACCGTTTCGTAAAAAAGTACAGGTGATCTTTCAAGACCCATTTTCTGCGCTGAACCCTCGTATGACCATTGATGAAATCATTCGAGAAGGCATGGTGAGCTTGCAAGTGGGGTCTGGTAAGAAGGAAGATCAAGACAAACGTATTGAAGAATTGTTAGAGCAAGTCGGTTTACTGCCTGAGCATAAAAAACGTTACCCTCATGAGTTCTCAGGTGGACAACGCCAACGTATCGGAATTGCAAGAGCCTTAGCGGTAGAGCCTGAGCTGATTATTTGTGACGAACCTACTAGTGCATTAGACGTGACCGTGCGGGCGCAAGTTTTGAACTTACTGGAAGACCTACAGCAAACATATCAGCTCTCATTTTTATTCATCACCCACGATTTATCCATTATTCCCGCAATCGCACACCACGTTGCAGTGATGAAAGAGGGAAAAATTGTTGAACAAGGCTCGGTTGAGCAAGTGATGAATGCGCCAAAGCATGAGTACACTCAAGCACTTTTAAACTCTGCGCCTAAGGCTTTTTTAGAGAATCCTTAAGGTAAAAACAGATTGTAACTCGACCGAAAAATATAACATACCAAACACAAATGCACGGGTATTTTACCCATAAAGAGTGTGTATTTACTTAAAAACCCTTTGGTTTTTGTGCGTTTAACGTTATTATTAAATGCTTATAGATAAGCCTTTTATGCGGTTAAACGGCAACAGTATTCTAAAAACTTGAGGTATGTATGATGAGCAATGAACAAAAGCAAAAAAGTATTCTATTTTGGATTTTATTGATTTTAATGATCCTTTTTTTAATTTTTGTGATTAAAGACTGTTCAAATGATTCTACAGAGACAGGTTTGCCTACGGCAGATGAGGCAATAAATAAGTCCAAGGACACTGCTGAAAATGCATTGGACGGTCTAAATGAACAATCTGAAAGTATGACTGAACTGGCCGCAGAGGGGGGTAAAAATTCGGCTGATAATGTGGTCGATACCGCGAGCTCTGCGGTTAAAAGCATAACGGGCGTTGAGCAGGGTGCTGTGCTGAATGCAGTGGATCGAGCTGTAGAGAGCCGCACACCACTTTCGGGCAATGATATTAACAATGGTGCTAACGAAGTTGTAAGCGAGAGTATTTCAGCATCAATAACATCAGAGTTAAATATTTCAGAAGGCGTTTTGCAAGGGAACATTGTTCCCCTTTTGCGTGAAGATAAGCTTGTTTCAGGCAAACCCTATCTAGCGGGTACACTCCATTATCGTGCCGATAAGTCTACGATGAGTACCAAAGAAAACGCAATCATGGATGCCATTTCTCAAATTGCTAACGCTTATCCTGACATTACGATTCGTTTGCATGGGCATACAGATACATCAGGGTCAGAGGATGCAAATCAAAAATTGTCTGCCAAACGTGCGTCGAATGCGAAAAAATGGCTTGTTAAATCAGGGGTTTCCGCTCAAAGAATAAGCGTTTATGGACATGGTTCAAGTCAACCAATGGTGTCTAATGCAACATTTGACGGGCGAGTGCAAAATCGTCGTACTGAAATTTTTATTCAAAAATAGCCGAGTACTTCTCGAACAAGCTCCTAGCAAAGGCTTAAAATTACGGTGAGTTTCATGAAAAAATATTTAGAGTCATCAAAATATATCGATTGGAAATCACCTTCTGTTAAAGAGCTGGCGAATAAATTAGCGAAAGGTGAGCAAAATGAATCGGGGATTGCCAAGCGCTGCTTTGAGTGGGTAAGAGATAACATTAAACACAGTTCCGACTACAAGCTTAATCCAGTTACCTGCAAAGCATCGGATGTATTACGTGAAGGCACAGGTTATTGCTACGCTAAGAGCCATTTACTCGCCGCACTGCTTCGAGCTAATAACATACCTGCGGGACTGTGCTATCAGAGGTTAAGTGTTTTTGAAAACGGTGCGCCTTATTGCTTGCATGGATTAAACGCGGTTTATTTGAAAGAGCATGGTTGGTATCGAATGGATGCCCGTGGGAACAAGGCGGGTGTTAACGCTCAATTTCAGCCCCCACACGAAAGGTTAGCGTTTTCTGTTGTTGGTGAAAAAGAGTGCAATTTTCCTGAAATTTACTCAGAGCCTCTTCCTGATGTCATTGAGGTGTTAGAAATGTACCAAACATATTCTGAGGTGTTGGACAATTTGCCTGATATCGAATGTGTGAAAAATGCGTGAGTATAAATGAAACCGTCTCTTTTATTTAATTTACGTTTTTTCTGGTACAAGGTATTCCAGTAACCGTTCTATTTGTTGCTTGCAACACTCGTTGCCTTCACTGGCGTAGGTTTGGGCTTTTATTGCTTGTAGGGTATGTGCGCCGTTTAGGATGGCATGAATGATGGTGAGTTTTGGCACATCATTGCAGACGCATAAATTTTTAGTTAGGTTACGTTTGAGGTGTTCGGGGAGTTGCTCGAGTGCTTTTTGCAGTAATTCTTGATTCATCCTTCAATTTTACCATACTGTTTTTTATTTCAGGTATTCTACTCTCTTTGTGATTGGAACCTTTGCATAGGTGGAGTTATTTATGCGTTTGAATCTGTTTTTTAAGGGGGCGTATGGGCATATTGTTGAGCCGTATTGGATTTGGATAACCCTCTTTATTCTGTTTGTCATCTCATTTTTATCGTTGTTGCCAATGGATGAGCTGCCAGAGGTGGCGGGCAGTGATAAGTTACATCATTTTGTGGCGTA